>NZ_JBFTLU010000370.1:0-5051 GCF_056396605.1 Pseudomonas sp. 05T35 | reverse complement strand
TCGTTATCTCCCCGGCTTGCAGCGCGCAGTCGTGCTGCTGCAATGATCGCATCTTCAGTCGTTTGCATGATGTTGCCCTCGAAGTGCATCGGTTTCACTGATGCTGGCAGCCCACCATTAATTTTACCCCCGAGATCTACCATGACAACCGGGCGGCCTGACCGCGAGGCAATCGAGTGCACCTGCCGATCGGGATTGCTCTCACGCTAAGATGGCTTTGGCCTGCGTATGCGACAATTCATCCGTCCACCAAGTCATGGAGCGTATACACATGGTGCAACTGCTTGCGATCTCAGGAAGTCTTCGCGCAGCCTCTTCAAACTCCGCGTTACTGCGTGCTGCCGAGAGGCTCAGTCCTGAAGGGATATCGATCAGGCACTACCTGGAGGTGGGTCAATTACCTCATTTCGATCCGGACCTGGCTGACGATCCTCCGCAGTTGTCGAGCCCGCCTCGATAACAGTCGACTTGCTGGCAAAAGGAATGGATGACGCAGACATCGCAGCGAGCCCGCAGATCAGTCAGCAAGTCGTTTCGGCCTTGGGCGCATTCAAAAATCAAATTGAGGGTGGTCTTTCTGGCACTGTTCCTGTCTGAGCCCGAATGTTTTTGGCCGATTGCCGATACTCGGAGTGACAGCCTGTCGGTATCGACCTGAGGTTGTTGGTACGGCGTACGCCGACTGCCAACTCAAGCGCGGCATGTGCGCAGTTCGGGCGTAAAATAGCTGGGCTACCTCATCAAAAGGAGCCGCATATGAACTCCGACCAAATGAACAGACGTACGGCTGGAGAAAGGGTCGTTTGGGATCAGTATTTTTGTGCTGCGCTGATAGCCGAAAGCAATCTCACGGCGCCGACGATAGGGGGGTCGAAGTCGAGTCACGATGAGTGGCAGAGTCTATTGGTCGAGAGGGCCAGGATTCTTGCTGACAAGATGATGGAACACCGGCAATAAACAGAGCCCAGCCACCGCGCTGGGCTCTTCACATGCGTTGGGTGACGACCATTGCGCAGGCGAAAAAAAACCCGCAGGTGGGCGGGCTTTTGATCGATAGGGGCGTTGGTCCTTCAACTTGTGCAAGTGTGCTCTGCGGCTTAAGCCCAATCAACTGAATGGCGACGAAACACCGGAATAAAACGGAGTTGCGTGCCAGTTTGATCGTGGCCAATTGAAGGCGAGGGCAAGATGCTTGTTTGTCTTGCCTGCGAAGCGAGGCGTTTTGGACTACTACTGTGAGGCCAATTATTTTTCGTCTTGAAAGGGGAGCAATTCGATGCTGGTTCACTGGTTTCTCGCCGCGGTCCATCTTTTGGCTTATGCCCTGGCGCTCTGGGGGGGTCTGACGCGTGGCATGGCTTTTCGTCGAGTAACCGCAGAGGGTGCGGGGGCTCGCAGTGTTTTGCTGGCAGATAACTTTTGGGGAGTCTCTGCATTGATTCTTCTGGTGACCGGCGGGATCCGTGCCTTTGGCGGGTACGAAAAGGGCGCGGACTATTACCTGCATCAACCGCTGTTCCATCTGAAAATGACTTTATTCGTCATCATCCTGCTGCTTGAGATTGCACCGATGGTGGCCTTGATCAAATGGCGGATCGCTTTGAGTCGAGGTGTGCCGGTTGATGTCGGGCGGGTCCGTCTCTTTGCGCGGATCAGTCATATCGAGGCGCTGTTGATTATCTTGATGGTCGTGGCCGCGACAGGCATGGCGCGAGGTGTGACGTTTGGATAGTCGGTTAGCGTTGCGCTATGACTTGGTGTGTCCAGGCCGGCTGTGAGGTTTTCACCGGGCTGAATCCGAATCGTCTGACAGTAAGGCTCATGGCGATGTCGTTAGTATCGGTATCACCGGTGGAGTGTTGGTGCTGCACCTTTGTCATGGAGAAGGCAGGGATAGGCGCGCAGAATCTTTAGCCAGCCGTTGCCGTGAGAGAAAGGGCTGGCTACTGATTGCTGACGAGCTCAGGGCGTTTCGCGCTTGTCCGGCGCGGTAAGGCCCGCCTGAATACGTTGGTAGATTTCTTCGCGATGCACCGCAACGTCTTTCGGGGCATTAATGCCGATTCTGACCTGCTGGCCGCTAACGCCCAGAATGGTGATGGTGATGTCATCACCGATGTTTATGCTTTCACCGACTTTGCGGGTGAGTATCAGCATGATCTTCTCCTTGATAGCTTTGTAGGGCACCTGACTCAGACAATGCAGATGTCGGTAGTACCTATAGATTAGTGCTAAGTGTCACGGTTTGGGTGCCTCTTTCTGACGTGCAGACGCTGCATTAATTCCCAAGGTGCGACTATACAGAGGCGAGAAACATCATTCTCGTTGTTTTGAGGCCTGTTTACCGGGTCGCGAAGCATTTTCGGGTGATAAAATCCCGGCTTTTGGCATTCAGAGGGGAAGGTTGTGCGCAAAATGGCGTTGGTGGTCGCGGTATTGGTATTGGCCGGATGTGGTCAGGAAAAGGCCGGGGAGTCGAAAAAACCTCAGGCGCCGGTCGTTTCTGCACCTGCTGTGGCGGCTGCCCCGCAATGGGATGTTCTGGTTCAGGGCGAGACCGTGCAGGCGATCAGCGATCTCACCGGCTGGCTGATCGAACACAGTTTTGTTTCCTACGTGGTTACGCAAGACGGTAAACAGCGCGTGCTGGTCGGGCCGTTCAACTCGAAGGCTGAAGCCGAGGCAAGGCAGGTCGAGCTGACCGCAGCACTGGCCAGGGCGAAGAAGATGAATATCGAATCAATGGTCATCGAGCACAGCACGGCTCAGTAATTGACGCCGCCTGATTAACCGCAGGCCTTCATGTCGACGGGGCCGACGAACTGATTGCCGCGCCCCATCACGCACGCAACGCGCTGATTGCGTTGGCGCTCCCAGCTTTGTGCCGGGTAAGTCTTGTTCCAGGCTTCGTAGAGTTGCCGATCCTGTTTGGACAGTCGCAAACCGTATTGCTTGCTCATGTAGAAATAAGTGCGGGCGATCATCCCGCGAATGGACGGGCGGGGCATGACCTTCTTGGCCTTGAAGTCGACTTGGGTCAGGCACGAACCGTATTGCCCGGATTGTACGGGGAGCCAGCCGAAGCTGAAATTGCTTCGGTCCCCATTGACCTCGCCGATGCTCGGCACGAGGTTGTGCAGATCGGCCTCGGCACGCTGATAGGTCGGGTCGTGACGTGTGCAGTTCTGGCGACCACCCTGTTGCCAGCACTGGCGTTGATGACCGATTTGCCATGCCGGAACGATGTGCTCCCATTCGATGCGTGCAGCGCGCTTGGCATTTTTACGTGGCACGTAACCGCAGGCTTTGAGGTCGACCCGATTGCCCGTGTATTTGCAGCCACAATAGAACTCTGTGGACTGTGGGGCGTAGAGTGTCCAGGCGACCTTTTTCGCTTCGTTGAAAGTGCGTGGCGCATCCGCCTGAGCACTGACGACAACGAAGAGCAACAACAGCAAAGCAAAACAGCGAACAATCATTGACTCAGTCTTCCTTCGGCACAACCCAGAAAATCTGCACGCCGCCATCGTCGCGATAAGCGAGGGTGACGTTGTCGTTCTCGGCGATTTCCTCGAGCAAGCGTTCCCRTTCATCTACCGGCTCGTCGGGGAGGCGGAAGATCAGGGCGGCCTTGGCTTTTTGGGCGGTCGGGGAGTTGATGATTTTCTGAACGCGCAAACCGAGTCGTTCGTAAGAGCCTGGAGGGTTAGTCGCTGCTGAAGAGGTCGTGGCCACGGGGTAGTCCTTATTAAGCTGTACGTGCATACAGTATTTAACTGTAGGCGATTTCGCAACTGCTTAAAGTTCAAGAAATTCCTCTGACAGCGAATTTTTCCGTTTGCTGTAAACCGATTGGTGATTATTCAGAAGCAATGGCAGGGAAGGTGGGAGGGTAGATCACTCGCCCGGGTGGGCGAGTGGGGGGCAGGCGTCCGACCGGATCCGGCCGGACGCAATGAATCAGTACTCCCAGAACATCCGTTGCAGCTCTTTGCTGTCCGACGTCTTGGTCAGTGCAACCATCGTCAGGATGCGGGCTTTTTGCGGGTTCAGGTCATGCGCAACGACCCAGTCATACTTGTCGTCTGGCTGTTCGGCGTTGCGCAGGACAAAGCCGCCAGCATTGACGTGGGAAGAACGAATGATCTGCACGCCATCCTTGCGCAGTTCCTGCAAGGTTGGAACCAGACGCGAAGATACCGAGCCATTACCGGTGCCGGCATGGATGATGGCTTTGGCGCCAGACTGGGCCAGGGCCTTGTAAGCAGTGCCGTCGACATTGCCATAGGAATAGGCGATTTCGACGTCAGGCAGGCTCTTGATGGTTTTGATGTCGAATTCCGAATCCATGGTGTGGCGCTTGGCTGGCAAGCGGAACCAATAGGATTTGCCTTCGATCACCATGCCCAATGGCCCCCATGGGCTTTTGAACGCTTCGGTCTTGAGGTTGACCATTTTGCTGACATCACGACCCGACTGAATTTCGTCGTTCATGGTGACCAGCACGCCTTTGCCACGAGCATCTTTGCTACCCGCTACGGCGACGGCGTTGTACAGGTTGAGCATGCCGTCAGCCGACATCGCGGTGCCTGGGCGCATCGAGCCGACAACGATGATTGGCTTGTCGGTTTTTTCCACCAGGTTCAGGAAGTAGGCGGTCTCTTCCAGGGTGTCGGTGCCGTGAGTAATGACGATGCCATCGACGTCTTTGCTGTCGGCCAGTTCGGCCACGCGACGGCCCAGTTGCAGCAGGTTTTCGTTGGTGATGCTCTCGGAGGCGATTTGCATCACTTGCTCGCCGCGAACATTGGCCAATTGGCTCAGTTCAGGGATGCCGGCGATCAACTGTTCGATCCCGACTTTTGCAGCCTGGTACGTAGCACTGTTGGCTGAGCTGGCGCCGGCACCGGCGATCGTGCCGCCTGTAGCGAGGACGACCACGTTTGCCAGTTTCTTTTGGGTTTCGACTTCTTTTGCTTGCAGTGCAGTCGGGAGGAGCAGCAGGAGGGCCAAAGCGCCCGGAATAAAGGTGTTGAAGGCAGATTTCATTG
>NZ_JBFTLU010000369.1:0-5343 GCF_056396605.1 Pseudomonas sp. 05T35 | reverse complement strand
GGCTTGAGCGTCATGTCCTGCGCCGAGGATTCGACAAACAATCGACTTTCCGGGAAAACCAGCTGGAATCCGCCCGTTGTCTCCCCATGCGGCTCTGGAGCAAGGAATCCAGAAAACCTGGCGCTGCGAGTGCCGTGACGCCCACGAGAACAGCTTGAACCCCGCCGTGTTCATCCTTGATGGGCGCGGACATCGGCAGCAGCGGTTTTTTTGTCGCTTGATCCACCGCAGGACGCCCGACAAATGAGTGGCCTGCCCATCCGGCTTGAATGTCATCACGCTCTGCGTAAGGGGTATTGAGCGGCGGCGTCAGGTCAGGATAGCTCGCGAGTAAATCCCCATTGGCGTTGACGATGTACACCTCTGTCGAGAACAACGTCTGGTAGGCGTAATGCTCTTTCAGCCAGGCGCGCAGTCGCTCGGGTTGCTTGAGGAAATCAACAGGAATGGAGGTGGCAAGGAGCTCGAGCAAACGCTGACGCTGAATGATTTTGTCGTCGATGTCGCGAGCGACATAGGTCGCCAACGCTAATTGCTGGCCTTCCACGACCGCGCTCAAATCCTCACGCAGAAAGTCGGTTAGCACGTAATAGCGCACGACCGCCCCAAACACGACAATGCACAGCGCCAATCCCAACAGCCGGGTGACAACGCTGTTGAAGATCCGGGTGAAATTCAAGGGCATATGAGAGTTATTTGGCATGGCCGGAGTGTAGCCGAGGGCGTAGCGCTTTTGGGTGTTTTCCCTTCACGGCGCGGCCAATCCATCGTCAGGTATCCGGGTTCGAGCACAGGCTACTGCTCGGGCGCGACCACCCGAAACTTGATGTTGATCTCGTTGGAGATAACCCCGTAATCGGCCCATTCGCCCTCACCGATCCTGAAGTCGCCACGCTTGAGAATGAACTCGCCATCGAATACACCGATGGCGCTCTCAGGTTTCAAGGTGATTTGTGCACCGACCTCGCGGGTAATGCCCTTGAGCGTGAGCTTGCCAGTGACCTCGTAGCGATTGTTGCCGAGCGCCTTCACGCTGCTCGATACAAACGTCGCTTGCGGATAGGCCGCGGTGTTGAACCAGGCGGGCTTTTTCAACTCGCTGTTGGCATCGCTGTTGCCGGCATCGATGCTGTCGAGCTGGATGGTCAGTGCGGCGTGGGCCGCCGAGGGGTTCGCCGAGTTGAAATCGAGGGTGGCCTCGAATTTGCCGAACGTGCCATACACCCTTGCTCCCATCTGGTTATAGGTGAAGCTGATCTGGCTCGCGCTTGCATTTACTTTCTTGTATTCGACGGCCTGGGCGCCCGCCGAGGTAGCGAATGCAAGGGCTGCCATCAGGAAGATGGAGCGTGGAAATCGATGGGTCATGGAATTATCCGGTCAGTGGCCTGCTTCATGGCTTGAGATGCCGTGGGTCAGGCTGGCGCTTTGACGGCAGTATGCGCGTCAGCACGTTGTCGCGATCAATGAAGTGGTGCTTGAGCGCCGCGCATGTATGAACGATCACCAGCACCAGCAATGTGTAGTTGAGGATTTTGTGCACATCGATGAGACGATCGCCGAGTGCGTCGTCCTTGGGCAGCAGATCCGGCAGCGGCAAGACACCAAACCATGACGTCTGGAAGCCTTTTGCCGAACTCATCAGCCAGCCGCTGAGCGGAATCGCGAGCATCAGTGCGTACATCACCCCATGCGAAAGGTGGGACGCGAACCTCATCACGGGCGACACGGGCGTCGGCAAGGGCGGAACAGGATGGCCCAGGCGCCAGCCGAGCCGTAGCAGCACCAGAAAAAACAAGGTCACCCCCGCCCACTTGTGCCATGAGTACAGCTTCAGTTTGGTCGGCGAAAGCGCAAGCTCTGGCATGTAGTAGCCGAGCGCGAAGGTGCCGATCAGCCCGAGGGCTATCAGCCAGTGCAGGCAAATCGCCGTGCGGGTGTAACGATCGTTCATGAGCGCTCCGTGTCGACTGACGACGTGACCGGGTAAAAACCTCGCTGCCTGACTGCCGGTACATTGTTGATCCGGGTCGGTACTTGCGCAAATGCTTTGATGGCGGCTCGCCTACGCAATCGCCTTTTGCCTCGCAAAACCCCTGACGCCACAATTGTGGTTAAAATGCCGCCCCTTTCATATTGCCGGCCCTGCCCGATGAACCCTGACGCCCTCGCCATCCTCCGCCAGCATTTACTGACGGCTCTGACCGCTGCCCCCGAAGAAACCCGCCGCGTGTTCCATGGCCGGGGCCGATGCTGGCCGGGGCTGGAACAACTGACCGTCGACTGGATGCAGGGTGTGGTGCTGGTCTCACTGTTCAAGGAGCCTGACCCGGCGCAGCTGGAGGCATTGAAGCAGCTGCTGATGGAGATTGCGCACTCGTCTGCGTGGGAAAAATCCGGCGCGCATACGCTACTGCTGCAACACCGCTACCTGCCGCAAAGCACCACCGAATGGTTGCTGGGGGAAACGATCGAGGAATGGACGATCACCGAGGGCGGCCTGCGTTATCGCATCGACCTGGGCAAAAAACAGAACAGCGGCCTGTTTCTCGACATGCGCTACGGCCGCAATTGGGTGCGCGCCAATGCCCAGGGCAAACGCGTCTTGAACCTGTTCGCCTACACCTGCGGGTTTTCGGTGGCCGCCATCGAGGGTGGCGCGGAGCATGTGGTCAACCTGGACATGTCCCGCGGCGCCCTGAGCCGCGGACGCGACAATCACCGGCTGAATGGGCACGACCTGAGCAAGGTCAGCTTTCTCGGCCATGACCTGTTCAAGTCCTGGGGCAAGGTCATCAACAGCGGCCCTTACGACCTGGTGATCATCGACCCGCCGTCGTTCCAGAAAGGCAGCTTTCTGCTGACCAAGGACTACCAACGCGTACTACGCCGCCTGCCAGAACTGCTCACCAGCGATGGCGTGGTACTGGCCTGCATGAACGACCCGGCCTTCGGCCCGGACTTTCTCATCGACGGCGTGACCCGCGAAGCCCCGAGCCTGCACTTCGAACAACGCCTGGAAAACCCACCGGAATTTCCCGATATCGATGCGCAAAGCGGTCTGAAGGCGCTGGTGTTCAGGGCAGGCTGATTAGCCATATTAGAATGGTTTGCTCAGCAGTCAGCCTCCTGAACAACCAGATTCAGGTAGGAAGCAAACACCGGAGCGCAACACCTTCAGTACCTTCCTGCATTGGGCTCGGACGGTTCTCAAACACAAAGTGGACCAGGCTGATATTCATCGTGTGCTTAAACGATTGAAATACCGAGCGAAAACTCCTGTCGGTGTTCAGACCGCGCCATAGGCTTTGAAACCACTCATCAAGGCGACGTTGACCGAAAGGACCCCGCTCAACCACAATGCCCGAGGTAGCGCCAATGTAGCTACAAATAAACGATGAGGTCATTACCATGGGTGCATTGCTGAAAACTACCGACGTGCGTTGCCGCATTGATGAGGATCTGAAGGTGCGTGCCACTGAAGTCTTAAACGCTTGCGGGCTGAGCATCAGTGACGCCATGCGTCTTTTTCTCCGTCAGGTCGTTGCAACTCAGGGGCTTCCGTTTGAGGTGCGCGTCCCTTCGGAAAAAACAGCTCGCGCCATGATGGAAGCGCGAGGCATTCGCCAACAGTTCGACTCGATAGACGACATGCTGAGGGACACTGATGGCGAAACCGGAGAAAAAGCAAAAGCGCGCTGAACTGCCAAAGCAGTGTGCTCAAACATCGGAATTCAAGAAGTCCTGGGAGCGTTACAAGCGAGCCGGACGCCGTGATATGAATGAAGTCCGGCAGGTGATGGTCATGTTATTTCTGGGGGAGCAACTGCCGGTCGAGTACCTGGATCATGCTTTGACGGGTGATTGGAGTGGTTTTCGGGAGTGTCATATTGGGGGGGACTTCTTGATGATCTACGAGCACTCACATTCTGACTTGATTACATTTGTCGATCTCGGARGTCATTCTGAACTCTTCAAGTAGGGTTCTGAACGCTAAATTCCAGCGTCCGAGCCTCTTACATCCGACTGTATACGACAGTACCCGTAAGAACTCAAAGTAGCGTGAACTGCCACCTACCCAAGCCGCTCCTGCACAAAAGCCTTCGCTTTGGCCGTCATCTGGTCGAGATGCCGGTCGCGCTGTTTTTCGGCATCGAGCATCGCCCGCTTCCCGTGTCGTTGCAGCAGATACGTATGGATCTGCCGCACTTCTGTCGAGCGGTAGATCGGCGCTGTATCCAGCACGCCCATCAAGCCGCCCGTGCTGTGATCGCGCGTATTCATCAGCACCTGCGGCCCGCGCGTGCCCAGCACCTGAAAGCCCATCGCTTCGAAACAGGCAACCTTGCCGACCGCGCACGTCAGCTCGGCATGCGGGTAGCGGCTGAGCATTTCCTGGACCATCGCCCGTGCGACGCCCTGGTGTCGATGGCAATCGCCACCGTGCTGATATCGGTCAGATAGTCGACGACCATTTGCAGAATCTGGTCATTGATGGGCTCGGAGCACGGGGTTTCAAAGTGGGTGATCGTGAACATCGAACTCATGCCTCCTTCGCCTTTACGGCCGCCAGCCACTCCGGGTTCAACTGATTCTGTTCAGTGTCGATCCCCAGCGCTTCCATGCTCGCCTTGTGCTGGTCGATCTCGCGAGTCATTTGGCTGAGGCTGCTGGTGTTGCCATCCAGTTGGTGCATTTGCGTGAGCCCCAGGTGGTAAAAGCGCAGCAGCTTGATGGCGCTCGGGTTACCGGCCTGCACCGCGTCGGTGACCTTATGCATGACGTTGGTGACGCTCATCAGGCTACGCTTGAGTTGCCAGCCGTAAACCGCCGCTGCCATCCACGGCTGCGACCAGCCTTTGGTCTTCATCAGCACAGCACTAACGATGACGGCGGCAATGACGCCCCCCAGGTTGAAGCGAAAGTTATCGCCACCGGGTTCGCCGAACAGCATGACCGCCAGGCCGGACAGCGTCATCGCCAGCAGAATGAAGGTCACGGCGATGATCACGGTGCTGCGGCGCGTCTGCTGTCGATAGGTTTCGGGGTTCCACGGCTTGATCTCGAACATCACGGCAGGGCTCTTTTGCTAAGTTGAAGACTGAATGCGCGGCATTATCGCCCGTAGCGACCGCTACCGACACGCTTAATCACCAGAAACACAACATCAGCTGTAACGCCCCCCCCCCGTAGCAGCTGCCGAGCCTGCGAGGCTGCGTTCGGCTGCGAAGCAGTCGTAAAACCTGCGAGCACGGTCTTCCTGAAACACCGCGCCGCCTGACTCTACGGCTGCTGCGCCCGAACGCGGACCGAGCCGAACGCAGGCTTCGCCAGCTGCTACGA
>NZ_JBFTLU010000368.1:0-5363 GCF_056396605.1 Pseudomonas sp. 05T35 | reverse complement strand
CGGTAACACCGCCGACACATCACTTCGCGCTGCGGGCCTTGGCCACGCGTGAACCGGTGGGACGGCCCAGGACGTTGCAAATCTGCTGGCCGGCCAGAATCAGTTTGTCCATGTCGACGCCAGTCTCGATACCCAGGCCGTTGAGCAGGTACAACACGTCTTCGGTGGCGACGTTACCGCTGGCGCCCTTGGCGTATGGGCAGCCACCGAGGCCGGCGATGGAACTGTCGAACACCGCAATCCCTTCCAGCAGGCTGGCATAGATGTTGGCCATGGCCTGACCGTAAGTGTCGTGGAAATGCCCGGCCAGTTTGTCCCGTGGTACGTCGGCTGAAACCACTTCGAACATCTTGCGCGTTGCGCCAGCGGTGCCGGTACCGATGGTGTCACCGAGGGAGACCTCGTAGCAGCCCATGGCGTACAGCTCGCGTGCAACCAGGGCGACTTGTTCAGGCGCTACGTCACCTTCGTAAGGGCAGCCGAGCACACAGGACACGTAGCCGCGCACACTGACCCCGTGTTGCCGGGCGGCGTCCATGATCGGCACGAAGCGCGCCAGGCTTTCGCTGATCGAGCAATTGATGTTGCGTTGCGAGAAGGCTTCGGACGCGGCGGCGAACACGGCGACTTCCTTGACCCCGGCAGCCACCGCGTCTTCGAACCCGCGCAGGTTCGGCGCCAGTGCGCCATAGGTCACCCCGGGCTTGCGCTGGATCTGTGCGAAAACCTCGGCCGAGCCGGCCATTTGCGGTACCCATTTCGGCGAAACGAAACTGCCGACTTCTATATAGCCGAGGCCAGCAGCGCTGAGCGCATCGACCAACTGCACCTTGTCCGCAACGCTGATGGGTTGGGCTTCGTTCTGCAAGCCATCGCGTGGGCCGACTTCGATCAGGCGTACGTGGGTGGGGAGGGACATGGCAATGGACCTGTTGTGATTGCTTGAATGTTCAGAGAATCTTGTGGGAGCGAGCCTGCTCGCGATGGCGGACTCTCGGCTAGCATCAATGTTGAATGTCACACCCTCATCGCGAGCAAGCTCGCTCCCACAGTGGATTGCGTAGACCTGCTAAACCGGCTGCTGGCTCTTGATCGTCTGCTCCAGCGCCTGGATACAGCGTTCTTCGGCGGTGTCGAGTTCCAGTTTCATCTGCTCGATGTCCAGCAGTTGCTGTTCAAGCTGTTCACGGCGCTCGGTGATTTTCGCCAGCATGCTGTGCAGCTGTTTCTGATTGCCGCTGGAKGGATCGTAGAGCTCGATCAGCTCGCGGCATTCGGCCAGGGAAAAACCGATGCGCTTGCCACGCAGGATCAGCTTCAGGCTGACCTTGTCGCGTGGCGAATAGATACGTTCCTGGCCGCGACGCTCAGGGCTGAGCAGGCCTTGCTCTTCGTAAAAGCGAATGGCGCGAGTGGTGATGTCGAGCTCGCGGGCGAGGTCGGAAATGCTATAGGTCTGGCTGCTCATGGGCGCGCTCGAAAAAGAGGTCATGGCGCTAAGCTAATGTCAGGTTGACGTAAACGTCAAGGAGGAAAAAATCGCAGGCATATGCCTTTACAGTGCGCAGCCTGCAATCCTTCAACCTTCCTCAAGCCAACTGCTTGTCGAGCTTCTTCTCATGCGCCGTCACTTGCTGGCACAACTCGATCATCTGCTCGCGCATCCAGCGGTTGGCCGGGTCCTGATCGGTGCTTTCGTGCCAGTAGAGGTGGGTCTCCACCGGCGGCACATCATTGACCGGCAGATAGAAGGCGTGCAGGTCATGACGCCGGGCAAAACGCTCCGGCACGGTCATCACCATATCGGTTTGCTGCAACACCTGGGAGGCCATCAGGTAATGTTGCGAGCGCAGGGCGATCTTGCGCTGGATGCCCATTTTGCCCAAGGCCAGGTCGACATAACCCAGGCCGCTGCGGCGGCTGGAAATGTGCACATGGGTCAGTGACAGGTAGTCGTCGAGGGAGAATTTTTCCTTGCTCGCCATCGGATGACCCTTGCGCATGGCGCACACATAACGGTCTTCCATCAACTTGACGTGGCGCACTTGCGGGTCGGTGTTGAGCGGGGCATCGACGGCAAAGTCCAGGCGGCCAGCGGCGAGCTCCTTGGTGGTCTCGCGGCGTTTCGACAGAAAACTCTCAATGATCACCGTCGGCGCCAGGCGTCGCAGGCGCTGGAACAGCGGCGGCAGGATCACCGCCTCGGTGAGGTCGGTCATGCTGATGCGATAGGTCTTGACCGCCTGCAACGGGTTGAAAATCCGGCTTTCCTGCACCGATACCCGCAGCAGCGATAGTGCGTTGCGCACCGGACCGATGATGTTTTGCGCCATGGGCGTGGGCACCATGCCCTGGGCGGTACGCACGAACAATGGGTCGTTGAAGGTCTCGCGCAGGCGGGCCAGAGCGTTCGACACCGCAGGCTGGGTAATGCCGACAATTTGCCCGGCGCGGGTCAGGTTGGCTTCGGTGTAGATCGCGTCAAAGACGATGAAAAGATTGAGGTCGACCTTGCTTAGATTCATGGCGTTTTTGCTCTAGCTCTTGTTATAGGGGCAGGAGGGCTCGATCAGTCGATCATATATCGGTGATGAATGTTAATACACGCCGAGAATAGGCTAGGTAAATTATCAACGCTGATCTAGCATCGATTCATGACCTCAACAACGTCTTCAACACCTCGTCAAAAAAGGTAGCTGCCCATGGATTTCGCCTATTCCCCCAAGGTCCAGGAACTGCGTGAGCGCGTGACTGCGTTCATGGATGCGTATGTTTATCCTGCCGAAGCAGTGTTCGAACGTCAGGTCGCTGAAGGCGATCGCTGGCAGCCGACGGCGATCATGGAAGAGCTGAAAAACAAGGCCAAGGCTGAAGGCTTGTGGAACCTGTTTTTGCCGGAATCCGAACTGGGCGCCGGCCTGACCAACCTGGAATACGCACCATTGGCGGAAATCATGGGCCGCTCCTTGCTCGGACCTGAGCCGTTCAACTGCTCGGCGCCGGATACCGGCAACATGGAAGTGTTGGTGCGCTACGCCAATGAAGAGCAGAAGCAGCGCTGGCTGGAACCGCTGCTGCGTGGCGAGATCCGCTCGGCGTTCGCCATGACCGAGCCGGACGTGGCGTCCTCCGATGCCACCAACATGGCCGCCCGTGCGGTGCGTGATGGCGACGAGTGGGTGATCAACGGCAAGAAGTGGTGGACCTCCGGCGCGTGYGATCCACGCTGCAAAATCCTGATTTTCATGGGCCTGAGCAACCCTGACGCACCGCGCCACCAGCAGCACTCGATGATCCTGGTGCCGGTGGATACGCCTGGCGTGAAGATCGTCCGTCCACTGCCGGTGTTCGGTTACGACGACGCGCCTCACGGTCACGCCGAAGTGCTGTTCGAGAACGTCCGTGTACCTTATGAAAACGTGTTGTTGGGTGAGGGCCGTGGTTTCGAGATCGCCCAGGGGCGCCTTGGCCCAGGCCGGATACACCACTGCATGCGCTCGATCGGCATGGCGGAGCGCGCACTGGAATTGATGTGCAAGCGCTCGATCAACCGCACCGCCTTCGGTAAACCGCTGGCACGCTTGGGCGGCAATATCGACAAGATCGCCGATTCGCGGATGGAAATCGACATGGCGCGGCTGCTGACCCTCAAGGCTGCCTACATGATGGACACCGTGGGTAACAAAGTGGCGAAAAGCGAAATCGCCCAGATCAAGGTGGTGGCGCCGAACGTGGCCTTGAAGGTGATCGACCGGGCGATTCAGATCCACGGTGGTGCGGGCGTTTCAAATGATTTCCCGCTGGCCTACATGTACGCCATGCAACGTACGCTGCGTCTGGCCGATGGCCCGGACGAAGTGCACCGCGCAGCGATCGGCAAGTTTGAAATTGGCAAATATGTGCCGAATGAAATGCTGCGCAGCGGACACTAAGCTTCGGCGCTGTACCTCACCCGCAAACACAGTGCTGCTGCGTTTGCGGGTGAGTGCGTTTGCAATCACCCCTCACATCGACAGCGTTTTCACTTCGCGGCCAAACCGCTCCCGATACACCGACGGCGGTAGCCCGACCACGCTGCGAAACGCCACGCGAAAACTCTCCACCGAACGGTAACCACATTGCAGCGCGATGGACTCGGTGTTGTGCGCGCTGCTTTCCAGCAGTTCCCGGGCGCGTGCCAGCCGTTGTTGTTGCAGCCAGGATTTGGGCGAGGCACCGGTGGCTTCGCTGAATCGTCGTAAAAAAGTTCGCTCGCTCATGGCGGCCTGGCTCGCCAGTTCGCGTACACCCAATGGTTCATGCAGGCGTTCGCGGGCCCACTGCATGACGCGCGACAGATCACTGCGGGGTGTGCGGCTGACGGGGGCGGGAATGAACTGTGCCTGCCCGCCAGTGCGTTGCGCCCCGTGGCTGCGAGTACAAACACCCCGGAGCAGATCGACAGCAGCCGCGCGCCTCGGGCATGCGCCTGACGCAGGGCCGAAAGCAGCGCTTCAGGCACTGGTTCAGTGCGGCTGCGCCAACCGGGAATGATGATGGTCCGCGCGGTGTCCAGCAGTTCCATGCCGCCGTCCGCCAATACCTGAATGCCGCCCATGGCGCGCATCGGCCCCTGATCGACAGCGACGATCCGGTGTTCGTACCAAGGAAAGTCGAACTCTGGCCGTGCCAGCCCGAAGATCTCCACGGCAATCCCGAACTCGAAGGTGCAGAGACCGTCGTAGGCCAGAATCGCGACTAATCCGGGTTCAGTGTGCATTTGGCGGAAAATTCCCAGTGAGTGTCTTGTGCGCCACTGTAGCGGTATCGGCGAGTTGGATACAGTCCTCTCACGCCCACACACGCTTTGGAGAGCACCCATGACCAGCCTGGTTCGCGAAATTCCTGCCGCCCCATCCGCCGTTGCCCTGATGCATTTCAGCAACCGCCTGACCTTTGAAACCGACTGTTCCGACGTCTTTGGCAGCCAGCAGGCGGGTGACGTGGACTTCATTCTGGTGGACGTACGGGGTCCACTGGCGTTCGAACGCGGACATGTGCCGGGCGCGATCAACATTCCTGGGCGCTTGATCAGTGCTGAAGTATTGGCGGCTTACCCGAAAACCACGCTGTTCGTGGTGTATTGCGCCGGTCCGCACTGCAACGGCGCGAACAAGGCTGCGGTGAAGCTCGCGGCGCTGGAATACCCGGTCAAGGAAATGATCGGTGGAGTGACCGGATGGCTGGATGAAGGCTTTGAACTGAGCCACCCGGTTGAACGGCCAGCCAGCGCTGCAATCGGATGCGAGTGCTGATCACAACACGCCGTAGCAGCTGTCGAGCCTGCGAGGCTGCGTTCGAGGACGAAGTCCTCGCAAATCCTG
>NZ_JBFTLU010000367.1:0-4649 GCF_056396605.1 Pseudomonas sp. 05T35 | reverse complement strand
TCGTTGCTGAATATGAAACCGCTTTCGCGAGCAGGCTCGCTCCCACATTTGTTATTCGCTGTTTTTACTACCGTGCTTTTACTTAACCCGCAGGCGTTATGACTTTAATTCTTGGTATCGACCCCGGTTCGCGCATTACCGGTTACGGCGTGGTACGCGATACCGGTCGTGGCTGCGTGTACGTGGCCTCGGGTTGCATTCGTACCGGCAGCGGCGAGTTGCATGAACGGTTGCAAATTGTTTACCGCGGTGTGCGTGAAGTCATCCAGACCTACGGCCCGGTCACCATGGGGATCGAAAAGGTCTTTATGGCCCGTAACGCCGACTCGGCCCTGAAATTGGGTCAGGCCCGCGGCGCGGCCATCGTTGCCGGCGCCGAGGAAAACCTCGAAATCGCCGAATACACCGCAACCCAGGTCAAGCAGGCGGTGACCGGGACGGGGGCGGCGAATAAAGAGCAGGTGCAGATGATGGTCATGCACATGCTGAAACTGACCAGCAAACCGCAAATCGATGCCTCGGACGCCCTGGCAATCGCCATTTGTCACGCTCACACCCGTTCCAGCCTGTTACCTCATGGTCTGGGGACGRCTCGCAGTCGTGGCGGTCGCCTTCGCCTCTGATCTGATAGCATCAGCCCACTCATTTTATCCGTTGAGTGTTTTGTGCCTGTTTTGTCGGCCGCCACGCTCACTTTGGTACTCGTCAGCCAGATCTGGCCAACGCTTAAGGATTTGAAACGTGATTGGACGTTTGCGCGGCACCTTGGCTGAGAAGCAGCCGCCGCACCTGATTCTGGATGTAAATGGTCTGGGCTATGAGCTGGAAGTGCCGATGACCACGCTTTATCGACTGCCGTCGGTCGGAGAGCCGATTACCTTGCACACCCATTTGGTCGTGCGTGAAGACGCGCAGTTGCTCTACGGTTTCATTGGCAAGCGCGAGCGCGATTTTTTCCGTGAGCTGATCCGCCTCAATGGCGTGGGCCCCAAGCTGGCGCTGGCCTTGATGTCGAGCCTTGAAGTCGATGAGCTGGTGCGTTGCGTGCAGGCGCAGGACACCTCGGCGCTGACCAAGGTGCCGGGTGTCGGCAAGAAGACGGCCGAGCGTTTGCTGGTGGAGCTCAAGGATCGTTTCAAGGCCTGGGAAACCGTGCCAAGCATGTTCGCCCTGGTGCCTAATCAGCCGGATGCGCCAATGCCGGTGGCCACCGCCGAAAATGATGCGGTGAGTGCGCTGATTTCCCTGGGCTACAAGCCGCAGGAGGCCAGCAAGGCGATTTCTGCCATCAAGGAGAAAGGCTTGAGCAGTGAAGACCTGATTCGTCGCGCCCTGAAGGGAATGATTTAAGTGATTGAAGCTGATCGTCTGATCGCCGCCACGGGTGGCCCCCGTGACCGCGAAGAAGTCCAGGACCGCGCGATTCGTCCCGTCAGCCTGGCCGAATACATCGGCCAGCCGACCGTTCGCGAGCAGATGGAATTGTTCATCCAGGCTGCCCGCGGGCGTAACGAATCCCTCGATCACACGCTGATCTTCGGACCGCCGGGGCTGGGTAAAACCACCTTGGCCAACATCATTGCCCAGGAAATGGGCGTGTCGATCAAAAGCACCTCGGGGCCGGTCCTCGAGCGTCCGGGTGATCTGGCGGCGCTGCTGACCAACCTCGAACCGCATGATGTGCTGTTCATCGACGAGATCCATCGGCTGTCGCCGATTGTCGAAGAAGTGCTGTACCCGGCCATGGAAGACTTCCAGCTCGACATCATGATCGGTGAAGGGCCGGCGGCGCGTTCGATCAAGCTCGACCTGCCACCGTTCACCCTGGTCGGCGCTACTACCCGCGCCGGGATGCTGACCAACCCGTTGCGTGACCGTTTCGGGATCGTTCAGCGCCTGGAGTTCTATAGCACCGCGGATCTGGCGACCATCGTCAGTCGTTCGGCGAACATCCTCGGCTTGCCGCTGGACCCGGAGGGCGCCTTTGAAATTGCGCGTCGGGCCCGTGGTACGCCGCGTATTGCCAACCGTCTGTTGCGCCGGGTGCGTGACTTTGCCGAAGTCCGGGCGAAGGGGCATATCACTAAACCGATTGCCGATCTGGCGCTGAACCTGCTGGACGTCGATGAGCGTGGCTTCGATCACCAGGACCGGCGTCTGCTGCTGACCATGATCGAGAAGTTCGACGGCGGCCCGGTCGGGGTGGACAGTCTCGCGGCGGCGATCAGCGAAGAGCGGCACACCATCGAGGACGTGCTGGAGCCCTATCTGATTCAGCAGGGCTATATCATGCGGACCCCGCGTGGTCGGGTCGTGACCCGGCATGCATACTTGCATTTCGGTTTGAATATCCCGTCTCGGTTGGGTGAAATGCCCGTGGTAGACGAGTTTCTTGATGCAGTAGACGAATGACGACCTCTGCGTGCCGATTTATTTCGGCTTTGTGCGGTCCTAGGGGACTGCGATTGCCGATCTTTCGCACGAAAGTCGTTCGAGAATGAAAAACAGTTGCCTGGCCGGATTGGCAACCTGAGGAGTAAGCACTAGAGTATGCGCGCGCAAAACGGGCTTGAGTCGTTCGCACATCGTTGTCGCGTTTATTACGAGGACACCGATGCCGGCGGCATCGTGTATTACGTTAATTACCTTAAGTTTATGGAGCGGGCTCGAACCGAGCGGCTACGGGAGCTGGGCTTTGCCCAATCGCAGCTTGCTGGTGAGGACCTGTTGTTCGTCGTGCACTCCAGCGAAGCGCGCTATCACGCGCCGGCGCGACTGGACGACGAGCTTCTGGTAAGTGCAGAAGTAATCGAATTGAACCGCGTCAGCCTGCGCTTTAAACAGCAGGTCAGGCGAGCCGCGGATAATGCACTGCTCTGCGAAGGGCAGTTTTTGGTGGCCTGTGTGCGCACCCATAGTTTGAAACCCCGGGCCATTCCCGAAGCTTTACGTGCGGCCTTTGCCGGCGTGAGCGGCGCGGGTACACACTCAGAGCAGGAGATAAAGCGTGGAAGCTAACGTCGTCGACCATTCCTCCATGTGGAGCCTGGTCAGCAATGCCAGCGTTGTGGTGCAGTTGGTAATGCTGATCCTGGTAGCCGCATCGGTGACCTCGTGGATCATGATCTTTCAGCGCAGCAACTTGCTGCGCGCCGGTCGACGTGCCCTGGAGAGCTTTGAAGAGCGCTTCTGGTCCGGCATCGACCTGTCCAAACTCTACCGTCAGGCCGGCAGCAACCCTGATCCGGACTCCGGCGTAGAGCAGATCTTCCGTGCAGGTTTCAAGGAATTCTCCCGTCTGCGTCAGCAGCCAGGCGTTGATCCGGAAGCGGTCATGGAAGGTGTGGCTCGTGCCATGCGCGTGGCCATTTCCCGCGAAGAAGAAAAGCTTGAGCAGAGCCTGCCGTTCCTTGCGACCGTCGGTTCCGTCAGCCCGTACATCGGTCTGTTCGGTACGGTCTGGGGCATCATGAACTCCTTCCGCGGCCTGGCCACTGCCCAGCAAGCGACCCTCGCCACCGTGGCTCCAGGTATTGCCGAGGCACTGGTTGCAACGGCCATCGGCCTGTTCGCAGCGATCCCGGCCGTTATCGCTTACAACCGTTTCTCTGCCCGCAGCGAAACCTTGCTTAGCCGTTACTACACCTTCGCCGACGAGTTCCAGGCGATCCTGCACCGCAAAGTGCACACCAGCGAAGAATAAGCAGGTATTTCCCAATGGCTTTAATCGCTCGAGCTCGCAAAAAGCGCAAGCCGGTTGCCGAGATGAACGTGGTGCCTTACATCGACGTGATGCTGGTACTGCTGGTCATCTTCATGGTGACCGCACCGATGCTCAATCAGGGCGTGAAAGTTGATCTGCCCAAGGTTTCCAGCGAAGCCTTGCCGCAAGACAACAACACCCAGGTCCTGACCATTTCGATCAAGGCTGACAAGACCTATTACTGGAACCTTGGCAGCGAAGTCGACACCGATAAGCAGCAGGACAGGGCCATGACCCTGCCGCAGATGACCAGCGCCGTGACCAAAATCATCAGCGCGGGTAATGAAAACGGCAAGCACACCCAGGTCTTCATTCGTGGCGACAAGAGCGTCGATTACGGCTCCGTCATGGGTGCCATGGGTGGGTTGCAGAAAGCCGGGGTCGGTAATGTTGGCTTGATTACCGAGGCGCCCTGATGCAGCAACAGCGAGAGCCGACAGCCTCGGAAAGCTACTTCTGGCCTAGTGTCTGGGCGATAGGCCTGCACGTGCTGGTGTTTGGCATGCTGTTCGTCAGTTTTGCCATGACCCCGGAGCTGCCGCCGGCCAAGCCGATCGTCCAGGCGACCCTGTACCAACTGAAATCGAAAAGTCGGGCGACTACCCAGACCAATCAGAAGATTGCGGGTGAAGCGCAGAAGTCCGCTGCGCGCCAGACCGAAGTCGAACAGATGGAACAGAAGAAGGTCGAGCAGGAAGCGGTGAAGGCTGCGGAACAAAAGAAAGAAGCGGCGGCTCAAAAAGCCGAGGAAGCCAAGAAGGCCGACGAGTCGAAGAAAGCGGAAGAGGCGAAAAAGGCTGATGAAGCCAAGAAAGCCGATGAAGCGAAGAAGACCGCCGAAGCCAAAAAGGCCGAACAGAAACAATTGGCTGATATAGCCAAGAAG
>NZ_JBFTLU010000366.1:0-4655 GCF_056396605.1 Pseudomonas sp. 05T35 | reverse complement strand
GGGTAACGCTGTTTTTGCTGGTGTGGCTGACGTCCAGGTACAGCGTCGGGGTGTATGAGGTTTCACCGCTCTTGTCGCCGAACAGCGCGCTTTGGGTCGCGTCGGCGACCTTGCTGCCGGCGGAGTCTTTCTCGTTGAGCGAGTAACTGCCGCTGCGGGTCAGTGAGTCCTTGGCCGAGGCCAGCCCCTCGACACTTTTGTCGACGGCGGTTTCCAGCTTGTCGCGATGGCTGTCGAAAGCCTCCTGGGCCTTGCCCTCAACCTTGTCCTTGAGCGGGCCGGTGGTCTTGGCCAGTTTGCCGACGGCGCCTGGCTGGTTCTTCTCCGCGTTCAAACGCAGGTCGATACCAACCTTGCCCCCACTCTCATGGTCTTGACGGCTTTCGACCGTGAGATCACCGCCAACCTGGCCGCTGACTTGTTGGGCGTCGATGCGGGCACCGGCCAACCGGGTGTCGCCAGCGCTGTTCAGCACCACGCTGTCAGCCTGGATGTGGCTGTTTTTCTGGGTGGTGCCGGTGCGGTTGTCGACGTCGATTTTCACCCGCGCGTCGAAGCCGTGGCCGCTCTTGGCCACGTCCTGATCATTAGTCGCTGACGGTGTGGACTTGCTCGCATTACCGCCAGCGCCGAGGGTCAGCCCCCAGTTGTTGATGGCCTGAGTCGATTGCGCCGACTCCTGATAAATTCCGCCCTGCTGAGCATCGAGGGTCACGCTTGGCGCACTGACCTGAGTGCCCTGCAAGTGGATAGCGTCAGCAGCGCTGGCGCCGCTGCTCAGCAGGACCGGACCCTGACTGTTCAGGCTGCCGCCCTTCAGGCTCTGGCTGTTTTCACCCACCCGGCCGATGTTGAAATTGGCACTCAGGTTGCCATTCAAGCCGCTGCTTTTCTCGGTACTGCTTTTACCGCCACCGACATTGAGGCCACCGCCCAGGTTGCTGCCATTGGCGCTGTGAGTGTCCGTCGCGGCTTGCAGATCGAGCTTGCCGCCGGCATTCAGCGAGATGTCAGCCGCCTTGTTCACCACCGTGCCGATGGTCGTGCCTTGCAGCACTTGATCGCCAGCGCTGCTCAGTTGCACCGGACCTTTGCCCTGAATACTCGCAACCCGGGCCTGGCTGTCGTCGGTCTGGTTGGCCTTGTGATCAAGTTGGAAACCAGCGCCAAGGTTGACGTTGCTGCCTTCGGCGCCAGGGTTGGTGCCGACCGTCAGCGAGCCATCGCCGCGCAGGCTGGAAGTGCTGCTGCTCTGATGGTCGTTGGCCTGATTCAGCGCCAGATCGCCACCGCTCTTGATCGCCACACCGCCCTGCCCGCCGTTGAACTGACTGCCTTCGTACTGGCCGTCACCGCGCAGATCGATCTTCACACCCTGATTGCCGGCATAGCTGCCAACCACCGCTTTGGAGCTGGTCTCGGAAGTCTGGCGGCTACCGCCCGCCCCGCTACCGCGCACGTTCACGTCTTCGCCGGTGGTGGTATAGACGCGAACGCCCACCTTGGCATCCACCGCTTGCTCGCTGCTGCTGTGAGTGTTGGCGGCCGCCGTCGCGACCTGACTGTCAGCCTTGATCGTCAACGCGCCGTCGGTTGCACGGTACTGGGTGCCCTGATCCTTCACTTCACCGGCCA
Source organism: Pseudomonas sp. 05T35 (assembly GCF_056396605.1). Lineage (NCBI taxonomy): Bacteria > Pseudomonadati > Pseudomonadota > Gammaproteobacteria > Pseudomonadales > Pseudomonadaceae > Pseudomonas > Pseudomonas sp. 05T35. Next base: position 3,020 of record NZ_JBFTLU010000366.1, on the reverse strand, counting down.
CCTGAACATCAACCGCCCCGCCCTTGAACTGACTGACCACAGCGGTGCTGTTTTGCTCGCTCCGGCTGTTGTTCGAATGACCGACCTCGACGTCGATGCCGACATTCGGCTGCGTGAGGTTATCCAGCAAGCCCGGTTGCTGAACCTTGCTCTGGGCCACACCTTCAATGGCTTTGGCGATGGGGCGGGCAATGCCTTTGTACTCGACGTTGGCACCGACATCGGCCGACCAGTTGCTCTCCTTGTGGGAACTGCTGTCGGTGTTATTGGCGGCCTGGTTGTCGACTCGCCCAGCCGTGACCTGAAGCGTCGAACCGGCGTTGACCTGCGCGCCCTGGGTGGTCAGCGTGCCGTTGCCGGCGTTGATCTGCAGCTTGCCGCTGCTCTCGACACCCGTGGTGCGAGCCGTGGCTTTGGCGGTGCTGTCCTGACTGTTGCTGTGAGCAAAATCGACACCACTGCCAGCGCGATCCAGACCACCGGTGTAGTAGAAACCGCCAGCGTTGCGGGTGGTGTCCGTGGTGCTGGAGGTGCTGTCGTGTTCGGCCAACAGCGCAACGTTCTGCCCACTGAGGCGGACATCCCCGGCAGAGGCTTTGACGTTGGCACCTKTGAGCGTCAGGTCGCCGCCCGCCGCCAGTTCGACATTGGCGCCGGTCAGGCTTGCGCCTTGCTGACGGGTTTCATTGGCAGTGGTGGTTTGCTGTTTGTCTTCGTAGTGAATTCCGGCGCGGTACTGACCGGCACCTGGCGCATTCTCTTTGGCATAGGCGTCGAAACCACGGCTCTGGCTCGAGGCGCTGCTGTCGGAAGTATTCTGAGCCGAGCTGACCGTCAGCTTGCCCACCGCGTCCGCGCTGAGCGAGCCACCGGCCGAGACCGTGGCGCCGACCACGTCGATGTCCTTGGCGCTCTTGAGCACAAGGTTACTGTCGGAACTCAGCTGGCTGCTGATAGTAGTGCTGCCCTTGAGGTTCTGTCGGCTTTCATCCTTGGCGATGCCAAAGAACTTACTGTCCCTGTCATGGCTGTTGCTGTGGGAAGTGTTCTGCACGCCGTCGATGGTCAACGAGCCTTTGTCGCTGATAACACTGGCCTCGGACCTGCCACGCACCTGGCTGCCGCYGATGCGCACGTCGTCAGCCTTGACGATCAATTTGCCGTCGGCGTTGATCTTGCTGCCCTGATTAAGGGTCTTGCCCTGATCGGCATCGCCGGTCTTGCCGAAGAATCCGCCACCGACCAGATCGCCCGAATAACCGTTCTTGCTGCTGCTCTGCGTACGGCTGGCGCTGCCGATCTCGACCTGTTTGCCGGCGAGGTGAATGTCGCCCTTGCTGGTCAGTTCCGCGCCTTGCGAAGACAGCAACTCGCCGCTGCTGATCGCAATGTTCTTGCCGGCCTTCAACTGGCTGGTGACGCTGCGTTGCTCCTCGCTGCTGTTGTTCCAGTCGGCTTTCCACAGGTGCTTGCGGTGCTGGCCCTGATCGGTCTGGGTGCGGGTTTCAGTCGCTGCCATCAGGCGCAGATCAGCACCGCTGTCGACCTTCAGGGTTTCGCCGGCCTCGACCTTGGCGGCCTTGAGTTCGGTGCTGGCGCCGGCCTTGAGTTCGGCAGTGTGAGTCGCCACGACCTGGCTGCCGTGCTGGCGCGAGTCGCTGTCGGTCTGGGTCCGGTCGTAGGTTTCCCAGGTGATGCCGATGGTGTTGTTGTTCCAGTTCTCGCGTTTTTCCTGAAGCTTGCGCGCTTCGACGCTGCTCAGCGTGAGGTTGCGCCCGGCGTCGAGCTTGACGTTGCGACCGCTGACATCCGCCGCCGCCAACGTCAGGTCCTTGTCACCGTGCAACGCAACATCCCCCTGGCTGCTGCGTACCGCGCTGCGGGTGATGTCGAGGCTGTTGGGGAGTGCCTGGCCGCTGATCTGCAAGTCACCTGCGGATTGAATCTTCACGCCGTCACGGCCTTCAACCTGGACCGGGCCGACCCGCACGCCAGCGCCTTCGGCGGTGCTGACAATGTTGATGCGTCCAGCCTGCATGGCACCGAACAGGCTGGCATCGATGCGTGAATCCTGAGTGGTGCCGGTCGGGTCGACGCTGCGCACCTGTCCACTGGGGTAATCCAGCAGATTGCGGCCGACAGTCAGGTTCAACTGGTCGCGCGCATCGATGCGGCCCTGGCTGTCGATGCGCGGGGCGATCAGGTTGATGCTGCCTTCGCGGTTCGTCAGACCCTGGCCCTGGATCTGCAAATGACCGGTGCCGTCACGGGTGTTGAGCCCCTGCAATTTACCGTCGTTCAGCTCGGGACGACCGACCACCAGGTTGGCATTCGGGGTGTTGATGAAGCTGCCGCCATTGACCGAGATACCGTTTGGGTTGGCCAGCACGTAGTCGGCCGAGCGCCCGAAAATCTCCTGCGCGCCGTTAAGGGCCGAGGCGTTACGGCTGATCACTTCGTTGAGGATCACGCTCGCCGCCTGGCCCTGGAACTGCGGGTTGGCGGCCAATTGCCCAGCGAGTTGCGACTGCCCGGCTTGCAGGGCGTTGTTCAACACCAGCCCCTGACGGTCGACGTTGTAATCGAGAAACTGGTTATGCGACAGACCGGCGCCATTGGGCGCAACGATATTGACGATCGGTACACCGGCCTGATTTTGCAGTTGCGGGGTGCCGCCCGGACCGGGTGCGACCGTCACGCCACCGGCAAACGCCTGAGGTAATTGGGCAACGAGGAACAGGCTGGCAATCGCCCAACGCAGTTTGCCTCGAGGGGAAAGGTGAAACGCGAACTTTTCTATCGGCATGAGAACCTCTCAATAAATGGGCTGAATCCAGTTGCGCGTTGGGGAGTACGCCGCTGCTGTCGCGCTCAGATACCGCGGCTGTTTCAGGCTGTCAGGGGTAGTGGTTTTCATATCTGCAGGCCGTTGCGCGTTGGGGAGTACGCCGCTGCTGTCGCGCTCAGATACCGCGGCTGTTTCAGGCTGTCAGGGGTAGTGGTTTTCATATCTGCAGGCC
>NZ_JBFTLU010000365.1:0-4657 GCF_056396605.1 Pseudomonas sp. 05T35 | reverse complement strand
CTCCAGGTAGGCGGTCTGGATTTCCTTGCCGATGAACTCGATATAACGCGGCGCCAGGTACTCTTTCAGGAAGCGCAGATAACGCTCGCGGGTTTCCGCCTGGAACTGTTCCTGTTCGATCTGTTGTTCCAGCACATAGAGCAGATGCACCGGGTTGGCGGCGATTTCATGCGGGTCGAAGTTGAAGACTTTCGACAGGATCTTGAAGGCAAACCGGGTCGAAAGACCGTTCATGCCTTCGTCGACACCCGCGTTGTCGCGGTATTCCTGGATCGATTTGGCCTTCGGATCGGTGTCCTTGAGGTTTTCACCGTCATACACGCGCATTTTCGAGTAGATGTTCGAGTTTTCCGGCTCTTTGAGGCGCGAGAGCACCGTGAACTGGGCGAGCATCTTCAGGGTGTCGGGTGCGCAGTGGGCCTTGGCCAGGGAGCTGTTGAACAGCAGCTTGTCGTAGATCTTCACTTCGTCACTGACCCGCAGGCAGTACGGCACTTTGACGATGTAGATCCGGTCGATGAAGGCTTCGTTGTTCTTGTTGTTGCGGAAGGTGTGCCACTCCGATTCGTTGGAGTGCGCCAGCAGGATCCCGGTGAACGGAATCGCGCCCAGGCCTTCGGTACTGTTGTAGTTGCCTTCCTGGGTTGCGGTCAGCAATGGGTGCAGCACCTTGATCGGTGCCTTGAACATTTCGACGAATTCCATCAGGCCCTGGTTCGAGCGGCAAAGTGCACCCGAGTAGCTGTAGGCGTCGGCGTCGTTCTGCGGGAATTCTTCCAGCTTGCGAATATCGACCTTGCCCACCAGCGCCGAGATGTCCTGGTTGTTTTCGTCACCCGGTTCGGTCTTGGCCACGGCGATCTGGTTGAGGATCGACGGGTAGAGCTTGACCACCCGGAACTGGCTGATATCGCCACCGAATTCGGCCAGGCGTTTGGTCGCCCAGGGTGACATGATGGTGTTCAGGTAGCGCCGCGGAATGCCGAAATCCTCTTCGAGGATTGCACCATCTTCGGTGGCGTTGAACAGCCCCAGCGGAGACTCGAACACCGGAGAGCCCTTGATGGCATAGAAGGGCACTTTTTCGATCAGCTGTTTCAGCTTCTCGGCCAGGGATGACTTACCGCCACCGACGGGGCCGAGCAGGTAGAGGATCTGTTTCTTCTCTTCCAGGCCCTGAGCTGCGTGGCGGAAGTAGGAGACGATCTGGTCGATGCATTCTTCCATCCCGTGGAAGTCTTCAAAGGCCGGATACCGACGGATCACCTTGTTGGAGAAGATGCGCGACAGTCTCGAATTGGTCGAGGTGTCCAGCAGTTCCGGTTCGCCGATGGCCAGCAGTAGTCGTTCGGCGGCGGACGCGTAGGCGCTACGGTCCTTTTTGCACAGTTCGAGATACTCCTGCAGAGTGAGCTCTTCCTGCCGCGTGGACTCGAAGCGTTGTTGGAAGTGGCTAAAGATACTCATGACGTCACCTCGCTCGATACGTGGAGCCGACGTCGGATCAATCAGTGGATGCTGGCAAGCAACTGAAAGTGCAGTTGCCTTTTACCCCCCTGAACACCTTCAAAGCTATCAACCCTGAAAGYTACTCCCGATGATCCGTGCGCCGGTGTACCGGCTCTCCCCTGTTTTGGATGGCCTGAGGCTAAGGATAGTTCGGAATCTGCAAGGTAAGGGGGCCAATGCGTAGTTTTGTTATGACTACCGTTCGTCAGCCCACAGCGGGCGTGGGCTGGAGCGTGTGAAAAAAATTATTCGGCAGTGCCTTGCGACGTCTCCGAAGGATAAATCGTACGCCACAGCTCGAATCCGCCGTCCATGCTGTAGACGTCGGAAAAGCCCTGGCTGACCAGATATGCAGCGGCGCCCTGGCTGGAATTACCGTGATAGCAAACCACTACGGTCGGTGCGTCGAGGTCGGCGGCAGTGATGAATGCGTGCAGGGAATGATTATCCAGATGCTTCGATCCGCTGATGTGCAGTGCGGCAAAAGTTGCCGGATCGCGGACATCGACCACCACCGCGCCTTGTTCGCGCAGGGCCTGGGCCTGTTCTGGGGGGATACGTTTGAATTCGCTCATGGCGGGCTCCTGTGGCCTGGCTGAAAGCGCAGCCTAGCGCTTGGCACTGGCCGACAATAGTTCGGGGGTAGTTGAGGTGGCGTGCGGGGCGGCGCGCCCCTGAGCATCGCATTTGCAATGCAGGCGCTCGCCGGTATCGACGTTCATCAAGGTCATCGAGCCACCCCAGACGCAACCGCTGTCCAGGGCGAAGATGCCCGGTTCTTTACATTTACCTTCGAGCGCGGCCCAGTGACCGAAAATGATCTTCTTGCCGCGGGTCTTGCGTTGCTGGTGTGAAAACCAGGGGGCGTAACCCGGTAGCGCGCTGTCGAGACCTTCCTTGCTTTTGAGATCAAGCTTGCCGTCGCTGGTGCAGAAACGCATGCGAGTGAAGTAGTTGGTGATCACGCGCAGGCGGGCTGCACCTTTAAGGTCACCGTCCCACTTAAGCGGTTCGTTGCCATACATGCCATCGAGGTAGGGCGCGATGCGGTTGTCGTCACGCAGTGCTTCTTCGACCTCGGCTGCGCACTTCAAGGCTTTGCGCAGGGACCACTGCGGCGGTATACCGGCATGGACCAACGCAATATCGCGTTGTTCGTCGTAGTGCATGAGCTTTTGCTGGCGCAGCCACTCAAGCAGATCCTCGCGATCCGGGGCTTCGAGGATTTCACGCAGGGTGTCGGCTTTGCGCAAGCGTTCGATGTTGTAGCCGGCAGCCAGCAAGTGCAGGTCATGGTTGCCCAGTACGCACACCAGCGATTCGCGGATGCTATAGAGAAAGCGCAGGGTTTCCAGCGATTGCGGGCCGCGGTTGACCAGGTCGCCGACCAGCCACAGACGATCCGTTGCAGGGTTGAAGGCAACCCGCTTGAGCAGGCATTGCAGGGGCTCAAGGCAGCCTTGCAGGTCGCCGACGGCATACGTCGCCATCAGTGCAGGGCTCCGGGCACCGCCAGGCGGAATGGCGCGATGATAGCGTCGAAGTGTTTACCGTCTTCAGCGAGCATTTGATAAGTCCCCTGCATGTTGCCAACCCGGGTAGTCATCACGGTGCCGCTGCTGTAGGTGTGGCTCTGGCCGACGCCGATCAGCGGTTGCTGACCCACCACGCCTGCGCCGCGAACTTCTTCGACATGGCCGTCGCCATCGGTAATCACCCAGTGCCGGGAGAGCAACCTGGCCGGTAGCAGGCCATTGTTCTGTACGGTAATGGTGTAGGCGAAGGCAAAGCGGTTCTGCTCGGGTTGCGATTGTTCTGCCAGATAGCGGGTGACGACGCTGACGTCGACCTGATAACGAGGATCGGACATGCAAAGGGCCTTAAAAGCAAAGCGGGACGCGGGGCTTAACTGATTGAGGTCAGTCTAGGCCAGGTATCGGGTAGTAAACCAGACATGGGCGCTGGTGTCCTACCCGATAACGCTTCTGGCCTGTCAGATGTCGGCAGGCTGCTCGGCGACTTGTTCGCTGAGCTTGTCAGCCAGGCGGACGAAGGCTGCCAGATCGAGCTGCTCGGGACGCAGGCTGCCATCGACGCCAGCGGCTTCGATTTCGGCGTTGCTCAGCAGGGCCTTGAGGGTGTTGCGCAGGGTTTTGCGGCGCTGGTTGAAGGCTTCGCGAACCACGCGCTCCAGTAAACGATGGTCTTTGGCCGGGTGCGGCAGCACGGCGTGCGGCACCAGGCGGACGATCGCCGAGTCGACTTTCGGTGGTGGGTTGAACGCACCAGGGCCGACGTTGAACAGGTGTTCGACCCGGCAGTGGTACTGAACCATGATTGACAGGCGACCCCAATCGCCACCGCCAGGACCTGCCGCCAGACGCTCGACCACTTCCTTTTGCAGCATGAAGTGCATGTCGCGAATGATGCTTGCGTTGTTCAGCAGGTGGAAAATCAGCGGCGTGGAGATGTTGTACGGCAGGTTGCCGACCACGCGCAGGCTGTTGGGGGCGGCATTCAGGCTGTTGAAGTCGAACTTCAGTGCATCGCCCTGGTGCAGGTTGAAATTGCTCTTGCCGGCGAATTGCTGGTTGAGGATCGGGATCAGGTCTTTGTCCAGCTCAACCACGTCCAGTTGGGCGCCGCTGTTGAGCAGGCCTTCGGTGAGCGCGCCCTGGCCCGGGCCGATTTCCAGCAGACGGTCATCGGGCTTGGCATGAATGGAGCGCAGGATGCGGTCGATAACGCCGGCATCGTGCAGGAAGTTCTGGCCGAAACGCTTGCGCGCCCGGTGTTGGTAATGCTCGGTCATAAACGGGTCTCGGCCATCTGGTAGGCGGTTTCCAGGGCGACTTGCAGGCTGCCGGTGTCGATTTTTCCGCTGCCAGCCAAGTCCAGGGCGGTGCCGTGGTCGACTGAAGTGCGGATGATCGGCAAGCCGAGGGTCACGTTGACTGCCGCGCCGAAGCCTTTGTATTTCAGCACAGGCAGGCCCTGGTCGTGGTACATCGCCAGCACCGCATCGCAGTGCTCCAGATATTTGGGGGTAAACAGAGTGTCGGCGGGCAGGGGACCACGCAGGTCCATGCCTTCAGCGCGCAGACGCTCCAGGGTTGGTTCAATGATGTCGATTTCTTCGTGGCCCAGG
>NZ_JBFTLU010000364.1:0-4663 GCF_056396605.1 Pseudomonas sp. 05T35 | reverse complement strand
CTATATGGGCACGTCGACCTTTTCCGAATACACCGTGTTGCCGGAAATCTCCGTCGCGAAGATCCCTAAAGAAGCACCTCTGGAAAAAGTCTGCCTGCTGGGTTGCGGCGTCACCACCGGTATCGGTGCGGTCATCAACACTGCCAAGGTCAAGCCGGGCGACACCGTGGCCATCTTCGGCCTGGGCGGTATTGGCCTGTCTGCGGTCATCGGCGCAGTCAAAGCCAAGGCCGGACGAATCATTGCCATCGACATCAACCCGGCCAAGTTCGAAATCGCCAAGCAGTTGGGCGCTACCGATTGTGTGAACCCGAAAGATTTCGACCGTCCGATTCAGGACGTGATCGTCGACATGACTGACGGCGGTGTCGACTTCTCCTTCGAGTGCATCGGCAATGTACAACTGATGCGTGCGGCACTGGAGTGCTGCCATAAAGGTTGGGGTGAGTCGGTGATCATCGGTGTTGCCGGTGCTGGCCAGGAAATCTCCACTCGTCCGTTCCAGTTGGTGACCGGTCGTGTCTGGCGCGGTTCGGCATTCGGTGGCGTGCGCGGTCGCACCGAGTTGCCAAGCTACGTGGAAATGGCCCAGAGCGGCGAAATCCCGTTGGACACTTTCATCACCCACACCATGGGCCTGGAAGACATCAACAAGGCATTCGACCTGATGCATGAAGGCAAAAGCATCCGCTCTGTCATCCATTTCTGAGGTCGGTCATGAGTCTGGAAAATCTCTCATGCCAGAAGAGCTTCGGTGGCTGGCATAAACGCTACAAGCATCATTCCGAAGTGCTGGGCTGCGACATGGTGTTTGCCGTGTACCTGCCACCGCAAGCGGAGCAGGGCGGTAAGCTGCCGGTGTTGTACTGGTTGTCGGGATTGACCTGCACCGACGAAAACTTCATGCACAAGGCCGGCGCGATGCGCATGGCGGCCGAGCTGGGGCTGATCATTGTCGCACCGGACACCAGCCCGCGAGGCGCCGATGTTCCGGGCGACCCAGACGGCGCGTGGGATTTCGGCCTCGGTGCCGGGTTCTATCTGAATGCCACGCAGGAGCCTTGGGCCAGGCACTATCGGATGCACGACTACGTGGTGCAGGAATTGCCTGCGTTGGTCGAAGCGCATTTTCCGGCCTCGGACAAACGTGGCGTCAGTGGTCACTCCATGGGCGGGCACGGCGCACTGGTCTGTGCCTTGCGCAATCCTGGTCGGTATCAGTCGGTGTCGGCCTTCGCGCCCATCAACAATCCGATGGATTGCCCTTGGGGTCAGAAGGCGTTTTCGCGCTACCTGGGCGAAGAGCGTTCGAAGTGGCGCGAATGGGATGCCTGCGTGCTGATCAGCGAGGCAGTTGAAAAGCTGCCGTTACTGGTGGATCAGGGCGATCGGGACGACTTCCTCGCCACTCAGCTCAAACCCGAAGCACTGCAGCAGGCGGCGAAACTGGCCGGCCATCCGCTGACCTTGCGTCTACAGCCGGGCTACGACCACAGCTATTTCTTTATCGCCAGCTTTATTGATGAACACTTGCGACATCACGCACACGCTCTAGGCGCCTAAAGCAGGTAGAATCACGCCCTGACTAAATCGGGGCGTTTTTTTATGCGTATTGGCCACGGCTATGATGTGCACCGTTTCGCTGAAGGCGATTTCATCACTCTGGGCGGTGTGCGAATTGCACACGGTTTCGGGCTGCTCGCCCATTCCGACGGCGACGTCTTGCTGCATTCGTTGAGCGATGCCTTGCTCGGCGCAGYGGCGCTGGGTGATATCGGTAAACACTTTCCAGACACCGACCCGCAATTCAAAGGTGCTGACAGCCGCGTACTGTTGCGTCACGTTGTCGCGCTGATCCACGCCAAGGGCTGGAAGGTCGGCAATGTCGATAACACCATCGTTGCCCAGGCGCCGAAAATGGCCCCGCATATCGAATCGATGCGTGCGCTGATCGCCGCGGATCTTCAAGTTGAGTTGGATCAAGTGAACGTGAAAGCTACCACCACCGAAAAGCTCGGCTTTGTCGGTCGCGAAGAAGGCATTGCCGTGCACTCCGTTGCCTTGTTGCTGCGCGCATGAATGAACTGCAATTGCTCGGCCCGCGTGCCTACGGCGAAGYCCTCGGCACTGCCGTACTGAAAGCCATCGCGGAAGATTTTCAGGTCGATGAAGTCCTCGATATTCCGCTGACTGGCGAAGGCGAACACCTGTGGATCTGGGTGGAAAAACGCGGCCTGAACACTGAAGAGGCGGCCCGGCGAATTGCCAAGGCTGCCGGCGTGCCGTTGCGCACCGTCAGTTATGCCGGCCTGAAAGATCGCCAGGCACTGACCCGCCAGTGGTTCAGCGTGCAATTGCCCGGCAAGGCCGATCCTGACTTGTCCGCGGCAGAAAACGACACACTGAAAATCCTCAAGACCGCACGCCATAAACGCAAGCTGCAGCGCGGTGCGCATTCGGCCAATGGCTTTACCTTGCGCTTGACCCAGTTTGCTGGCGACAAGGACGCGATTGAAGCGCGTCTGCAACTGATCGCCAAACATGGTATTCCCAACTACTTCGGCGCGCWGCGTTTCGGCCACAACGGCGGCAATGTGGTGGATGCTCGGGACTGGGCGGCACGCAAAGCCTTGCCGGAGCAGCGCAACGTGCGTTCACGCCTGCTCTCCACTGCGCGCAGCTTTCTGTTCAATCAGGTGTTGGCGGCGCGAGTTGCCGACGGTAGTTGGCAGCGCGCCCAGGTGGGCGACTTGCTGGCTTTCACCGACAGCCGCAGCTTCTTCCCGGCAGGTGAGGCAGAATGCAGCGATCCGCGCCTGGCAATCCTCGACCTGCACCCGACCGGGCCGCTGTGGGGCGAGGGCGAGTCCCCCGCGACCGGTGCGACTCATGAACTGGAGCAACGGGTCGCGGCAGGCGAAGCGGATCTGCGCGATTGGTTGATAAACGCTGGAATGAGCCATGAACGTCGCATCCTGCGGCTGCCCATTGGCGGGTTGACGTGGCATTATCCCTCGCTGGACATTCTGCAACTGGAATTCGTCCTTCCGGCCGGATGCTTCGCCACCGTACTGGTGCGTGAACTCGTCGATCTGGTGCCGGTGGGGCAGACGGACAGCTCATGCGTATTCTGATTTCTAACGACGATGGGGTAACAGCGCCCGGTCTTGCCGCGCTTCATGCTGCGCTGGCGGATTACACCGAGTGCGTGGTTATCGCCCCTGACCAGGACAAAAGCGGCGCCAGCAGTTCGCTGACGCTCGACCGTCCGTTGCACCCGCAAACCCTGGCCAATGGCTTTATCAGCCTAAATGGCACGCCGACCGATTGCGTGCACCTGGGCCTCAACGGTTTGCTGGAGCGCGAACCGGATATGGTGGTTTCCGGGATCAACATGGGAGCCAACCTGGGCGACGATGTGCTGTATTCCGGCACGGTTGCGGCGGCGCTCGAAGGGCGTTTCCTTACGCTGCCTTCGTTTGCCTTTTCGCTGGTATCGCGGCAAGTGGAAAACCTGCCGACGGCGGCCTACTTTGCGCGCAAGCTGGTGGAGGCTTATGCCGACCTTGAATTGCCACCGCGCACGGTGCTGAACGTGAACATTCCGAATCTGCCTCTGGAAAACATTCGAGGTATCCAGCTGACTCGCCTGGGTCACCGTGCCCGCGCCGCCGCGCCGATTCAAGTGGTCGACCCGCGTGGCAAGTCCGGCTACTGGATTGCCGMGGCCGGCGATGTGGAGGACGGCGGGCCTGGCACGGATTTCCATGCGGTGATGCAGGGTTATGTCTCGATCACCCCGCTGCAACTCGATCGTACCTTCAATGATGCCTTCAAAAGTCTTGATGGCTGGCTGGAGGGGCTGCGCTGATGGCTCGTGAACAAGACGATATCCTGCGTCGTGGTATCGGCATGACCTCCCAGCGCACGCGTGAACGGCTGATCCAGCGCTTGTACGAGGAAGGTCTGTCCAACGCCCAGGTGTTGGAGGTCATTCGGCGGACCCCGCGTCATCTGTTTGTCGATGAAGCCCTGGCGCATCGAGCCTACGAAGACACGGCGTTGCCAATCGGCCATAACCAGACCATTTCGCAGCCTTATATGGTGGCTCGCATGAGCGAACTGCTGCTGGAGGCCGGTCCTCTGGATAAAGTGCTGGAGATCGGTACCGGGTCCGGATACCAGACGGCGGTGTTGTCGCAATTGGTCGAGCGGGTGTTTTCCGTCGAGCGCATCAAGGTCCTGCAGGATCGCGCCAAGGAGCGCCTGGTCGAGTTGAACCTGCGCAACGTGGTATTTCGGTGGGGCGACGGTTGGGAAGGCTGGCCAGCGCTGGCACCGTACAACGGCATTATCGTCACTGCGGTGGCGACCGATGTACCTCAGGCGTTGCTCGATCAATTGGCGCCGGGTGGGCGGCTGGTGATTCCGGTTGGTTCAGGGGAGGTTCAGCAATTGATGTTGATCATCCGTGAAGAACAAGGCTTTTCCAGGCGCGTTTTGGGGAGCGTGCGCTTCGTGCCATTGCTCCATGGACCACTGGTTTAAGCATTTATTTAAAGACGCTGAATTCTGTTTGATTACCTTGGTCTTACAGCGGCATTGATCGGTTAAACGCGATTGAACAGCGATCAGCAAACGTGTGCGTGTGTCGATTGTACTT
>NZ_JBFTLU010000363.1:0-4671 GCF_056396605.1 Pseudomonas sp. 05T35 | reverse complement strand
CCCATCCACGGGCCAAACGCATCAAAGGCGATGAGCAATGACAATCCAACTGATCACCTTCGACCTCGACGACACCCTGTGGGACACCGCCCCGGTGATCGACAGCGCTGAAGCAGTGCTGCGCCAGTGGCTGGCCGAGCACACGCCGAACCTCGGTGCCTTGCCGGTCGATCATTTGTGGACGATTCGTGAGCGGGTATTGAGTCAAGATCCAAGCCTCAAGCACCGCATCAGCGCCCTGCGCCGCCGGGTGCTGTTTCACGCACTGGAAGAAGCCGGTTACGCCCATGAGCAGGCCAACGAGCTGGCCGATCAGGGCTTCGAAGTGTTTTTGCATGCACGGCATCAACTGGAAATCTTCCCCGAGGTGCAACCGACGCTGGAGGTTCTGGCCAATCACTACGCCTTGGGCGTGGTCACCAACGGCAATGCGGATGTGCGCCGGCTAGGGCTGGCGGATTACTTCAAGTTCATCTTGTGCGCAGAAGATATCGGCATCGCCAAACCCGATGCCCGACTGTTCCACGAAGCCTTGAAACGCGGCGATGTAACAGCAGAGGCCGCCGTGCATATYGGCGATCATCCGGGCGATGACATTGCCGGCGCTCAGCAGGCGGGATTGCGGGCGATCTGGTTCAACCCGGCCGGTAAAGCCTGGGAAGCCGACAAGGCGCCCGATGCCGAGATTCGCAGTTTGACCGAGTTGCCGGCACTGTTGGCGCGGTGGAACAGCCAACACCGACCTTGAATGACACACCAACCTTGTGGGAGCGAGCCTGCTCGCGATGAGGGCATAACATTCAGAATTGATGTCGGCTGACAGTCCGCTTTCGCGAGCAAGCCCGCTCCCACGGGGGATCACCGCAATTCCCAGGCTTTTGTTTCACCCATGAAAAAGCCCGCAGCGACGGCGGGCTTTTTCAGCAAGCACGTAGCAGGCGCTTAGATAGGCCGGCTGCCGTACTTGTTATCAGGCTTCTTTGGCGGATCAGCCACTACGTTGGCCTCGACTTCCTGAACCTTGCCGCCTTTGGCAAGGAACTCTTCCATCGCGCGCGCCAGAGCATCACGCTCTTTGTTCTTGGCCTCGACACTCGGCAGCTCGTCTACCGACACCGCAGCCTTGGCCTTGCCTTTGGCCGTCGGGACCGGCGTGTCATCACCGACATCGTCGTCAGCAACGTCTTCCGCCGCTGCTTCCAGGCCTTCTTCGGTCTCGTCTTCGTCGCCTACTTCGAGGTCGTCGTTTTCCAGATCATCGTCGCTCATGTTCTACCTCATGACTTGCGAAAAGCAGATTAGTTATAGCCCAGCTTTGTCGTCTGTCGACGACCGCCGGAAAAAAATCAACATCCACTGGTAACCAGCGGTTTATGCCCCTTCACCGTGCACGGTGGCGAGGACTTTGCGAGCACCGCCATGATCGCGGTGCTCGCCCAGATAAACACCTTGCCAGCTACCTAACGCCAATCGGCCCGCCCTTATCGGCAAACTCAACTGACAGCCTAGCAAACTGGCCTTGAAGTGCGCCGGGAGGTCGTCCAGGCCTTCGTCGTTATGCTCATAGCCAGCTGTTCCTTGTGGGATCAGCCGATTGAAAAACCGTTCGAAGTCGCGACGTACCGCCGGATCGGCGTTCTCGTTGATGGTCAACGACGCCGAGGTGTGCTGCAGCCACAAATGCAACAGACCGACCCGACATGCCTGGAGTTCAGGCAGGCCGGCGAGTAACTCGTCCGTTACCAGATGAAAGCCCCGGGGCCGTGCCCGCAGGGTTATCAGAGTCTGTTGCCACATACAGTTCTCCGCACGTTCGGGGCGCATTCTAGCGCGCTCTGGGAAAAAACAAAGGCCCTAATATTCCTTCAATCATGTAAGCCATTGGCCGCGGAAAAACGCTCGCCACAAACACCACTAAACGCGTACGAAAAAACCTTTCAGCCGTACTTTCAGAGACAAATCCCAGACAAAAAAATGCCCGGCAAGCCGGGCAAATTTTTATGCGCTTGCTTACATGTTGTAGCCGCGCTCGTTGTGAAGTGCCAGATCGATACCCACAGACTCCTCTTCCTCGGTGATGCGCAGCCCCATGACAGCGTCGAGCACCTTGAGGATGATGAACGTGGCGATCGCGGTGTAGATCACCGTGAAACCCACGCCTTTGCACTGAATCCAGACTTGTGCCGCGATGTCGGTCACGGTGCCGAAGCCACCCAGCGACGGAGCCGCGAATACACCCGTGAGGATCGCGCCGAGGATACCGCCGATGCCGTGCACGCCGAAGGCGTCGAGGGAGTCGTCGTAACCCAGTTTGCGTTTCAGGGTCGTGGCGCAGAAGAAGCACACCACACCCGCTGCCAGACCGATGATCATCGAACCCATCGGGCCAACGGTGCCCGCAGCCGGAGTGATCGCAACCAGACCGGCAACCACGCCCGAAGCAATACCCAGTGCGCTAGGTTTGCCGTGGGTCAGCCACTCGGCGAACATCCAGCCCAGGGCCGCTGCGGCGGTAGCAATCTGAGTTACCAGCATGGCCATACCGGCAGTGCCGTTGGCCGCTGCGGCGGAACCTGCGTTGAAACCGAACCAGCCCACCCACAACATCGCGGCGCCCATCAGGGTGTAACCGAGGTTGTGCGGAGCCATCGGAGTGGTCGGGAAGCCTTTGCGCTTGCCCAGTACCAGGCACGCCACCAGACCTGCGACACCGGCGTTGATGTGGACCACGGTGCCGCCCGCGAAGTCGAGCACGCCCCAGTCGCCCAACAGCGAACCCGGACCGCTCCAGACCATGTGTGCGATCGGCGCGTAAACCACGGTGAACCAGATGCCCATGAACACCAGCATTGCGGAGAACTTCATCCGCTCGGCGAAGGCACCGACGATCAGCGCCGGGGTGATGATGGCGAAGGTCATCTGATAGGTGACAAACACCGCCTCGGGGAACAGCGCCGTAGGGCCGGTAATACTGGCAGGCGTAATGCCAGCAAGGAACGCCTTGGCGAAGCTGCCGACAAAGGAATTGAGGTTGACGACGTTGACTTCCATACCCGTGGTGTCAAACGCCATGCTGTAGCCGTAAAGGAACCACAGGATGGTGACCAGGCCGGTAATGGCGAAGCACTGCATCATCAACGAAAGAACGTTTTTGGAACGAACCATGCCGCCATAGAACAGCGCGAGGCCTGGAATGGTCATGAACAGCACGAGGGCAGTAGAGGTCAACATCCAGGCGGTATCGCCGGAATTGAGGACTGGAGGAGCCACCGGATCTGCCGCCATGGCCAGGCCAGGCATTACGATGGACAACAGGGCTCCTAGCCCTGCGAATTTACGCAGAGTCATTTTGTTTTCTCCTGGGGCGTTGGGTTTGGCGGCTTAGATTGCGTCGGTATCGGTTTCGCCGGTACGGATGCGAATAGCCTGTTCCAGATTGACCACGAAGATCTTGCCGTCACCAATCTTGCCGGTGTTGGCCGCCTTGGTTATCGCCTCGATAACCCGGTCCAGATCCTTGTCGTCAATAGCGACATCGATCTTCACCTTGGGCAGGAAATCGACCACGTATTCCGCGCCGCGATACAGCTCGGTGTGACCCTTCTGCCGACCGAAGCCTTTGACCTCAGTGACGGTAATGCCCTGCACGCCGATCTCGGACAACGACTCGCGTACATCGTCCAGTTTGAACGGCTTGATGATGGCAGTGACTAGCTTCATGAAAACTCTCTCCCGAATTGGTGGACTTGCCCCAGGAAAACAAACCCGACTCAAGTCTAAGCGCAGTGCCTGGCTTTGTAACGCATCGTCGGCCCTACTCTCCGACTGACCCCAGTTAACCGCTCCTGACGAAACTCCCCGCTCCGCCTGCCACACTGCATTCGTCACAGCGACTGCATCAGTGCATGGGTCACGAGGGACTAAGCAGAAAGCTTGCCATCTCGTGAAAAACCATTGATTTCAATCCCTTGGCGGCTGCTGCAGGCGCCAATGCCCCATCACTGCCGGCGATACGCACAACAACAGTGCGCGAACGCCCGGCAACATGCGCGAAAAGCGTGCACTCATGCCTGCGCCAATGACTATAGACACTGCGTGATACACTGCCCGCCATTGTTTCCAGGACATTTCTCATGCTCGCACCCAAAGACTTCCTCGATGCCCTGAGCGGCACGGCCTCCCGTCTGTTCAGCGGCGAAACCCCGCTGCCAAAAAGCGAAATCGAAAGCCAGTTCAAAGCCCTGCTGCAAAGCGGCTTCAGCAAACTGGACCTGGTGAGCCGGGAAGAATTCGACAGCCAGATGGTCGTCCTGGCGCGCACCCGGGCACGCCTTGAGAGCCTTGAGGCAAAAGTCGCCGAGCTGGAAGCAAAGTTGAATCCACCCGCCGAATAACCCACAACCCCCTGTGGGAGCGAGCCTGCTCGCGATTAGGGTCGGCACGACCCTCCTGCTATTTCTGGATTCAGCTCTACTTCCAGGCTGAGTCCTACAAAAACACCACCGCTTTCCGATTGCGCCGCCAAGCCCCGGTTTCTAAGCTCAACTCAGCTGAATATTCAGCACTGGGTTTGGCGACCCGGAAAGCTTGCGATGCACCGCGACCACATCTGATATCGGGCACTTCTTTCCCGACTCAAATTATGGCGGCTGTGTGTGGGAGATCTTCGGG
>NZ_JBFTLU010000362.1:0-4678 GCF_056396605.1 Pseudomonas sp. 05T35 | reverse complement strand
GCTCTCAACGGTAGCAACATCGATTGGCGACTGCATGGTCGAGTCTTCGATGAAGTCACCCAGATGGGAGTCTTCGTCATCACCGATCGGGGTTTCCATGGAGATCGGCTCTTTAGCGATCTTCAATACCTTGCGGATCTTGTCCTCAGGCATTTCCATGCGTTCGCCCAGCTCTTCCGGAGTCGGTTCGCGACCCATTTCCTGCAACATCTGGCGGGAAATGCGGTTGAGCTTGTTGATCGTCTCGATCATGTGCACCGGAATACGGATGGTGCGGGCCTGGTCGGCGATCGAGCGAGTGATCGCCTGACGGATCCACCAGGTAGCATAAGTCGAGAATTTGTAGCCGCGGCGGTATTCGAACTTGTCTACCGCTTTCATCAAACCGATGTTGCCTTCCTGGATCAGATCGAGGAATTGCAGGCCACGGTTGGTGTACTTCTTGGCGATGGAGATCACCAGACGCAAGTTGGCTTCGACCATCTCTTTCTTCGCGCGGCGGGCTTTGGCCTCACCGATCGACATACGACGGTTGATGTCCTTGATCTCGGCAATCTTCAAGCCGGTTTCGGCTTCAAGTGCGGTCAGCTTCTGCTGGCAGCGAACGATGTCGGCTTGCAGGCGACCAATGGCTTCAGCGTATTTGCTTTTGCCCTTGGCCAGTGCTTCGGTCCAGCTTTCGTCARCTTCGTTGCCCGGGAACTGGCGCAGGAAGTCGGCACGCGGCATACGTGCATCACGAACGCAAAGCTGCATGATCGCGCGCTCTTGCTGACGCAGACGATCCAGGGCGCTACGTACACGCTCAACCAGGCCTTCGAATTGCTTCGGAACCAGTTTGATCGGCATGAACAGCTCAGCCAGCGCCAACATCTCGGCAATGGCCTGCTTGTTTTCACGACCGTACTTTTTCAGCGCCTTGCGGGTGATTTCCGCTTGATCGGCCACTGCGCCAAAACGCTGCGCAGCGATGACCGGATCCGGACCGCTTTCGGCTTCTTCTTCGTCGTCACTGGCTTCAGCGTCGTCGTCATCGGTGTCGTCATCCGCTTTCACGGCTTTCGGGTCGACAGGCGGCGGCACTTCTGCAGCAGGTGGCGCAATGCCGTCGTCCGGGTCGATATAACCGCTCAGGACGTCGGACAGGCGGCCACCTTCGGTGGTGACGCGAGTGTATTCGGAGAGAATGTGGTCAACCGTGCCAGGGAAGTGCGCAATTGCGCCCATCACTTCACGGATGCCCTCTTCAATACGTTTGGCGATTTCGATTTCGCCTTCACGTGTGAGGAGCTCTACGGTACCCATTTCGCGCATGTACATGCGCACCGGGTCGGTAGTGCGACCAATGTCGGTCTCAACCGCTGCCAACGCTGCCGCCGCTTCTTCTGCGGCTGCTTCGTCGGTATCGGCGTCGGCCAGCATAAGGGAATCCTTATCTGGCGCAACCTCGAATACGTTGATCCCCATGTCATTGATCATGCGGATGATGTCTTCCACCTGTTCCGGATCTGAAATATCCTCCGGCAGGTGGTCGTTGACCTCCGCGTAAGTCAGGTAACCCTGCTCACGACCAAGGGTGATCAACTCTTTGATACGAGACTGCTGTTGCGCTTTTCCGGACATAACACCCTATCCACTGAAGGTCTTGGCGGGCAAAAAACAAGCCGAGGATTATACCTTAGCTATGACCTCACGCGCCACTTGAGGTCGGGTTTGATGCGGAAACATTCCGTTTTAGTAGGTCGCGCATCTGATTTGCTATTTGATTCGCTTCCTCGGCAGTCAATCCTGGCTGCCGTGCTTTCTTGATGAGGTCGTCGAGAGTCTGCGTGTGCTGACCCGCTGATAACCTAGTAATGGTGTCTAAAAACTGTTGTTCAAGGTTGTCGCCTTCAATTAACCACTCCTTTTCTGCGAGTGCTTTAAGCAGGCGTCCTTGCTCGGTTCCATGCCAGCGGGCCATTAGCTGGATAGAGTTTAGCTTAGGATTTTTTTGCACAGCCTCGATCAGGGCTATTAGCAGTTGCGCATAAGTGTTGCTTTCATTTGCGAAGTGGTCGGCGGTTTCAACTTTGCCGGCCAGTTGCGGGTGATGGATTAGTGTGCGCAACGCAATCAAGGTAGGGGCCTCGACAGCAATCGGGATGCGGGGTGGGCTCCGCTCATCGCGTTTGCCTTTCTTGTCCCAGGGTTTGTTATCCCACTTCTTGCCGCCGCTGCCCGGTTTTTTCGGCGTCCACTCCTGCTGAGGTGCATAGGCCTCTTGCGGTTGGTGGTAGTCGGAATAGTCCGGCATGGCGTCGTAATCGATGCCGGGGTCGTAGGCGGGAGGTGCATCCTGCGGTGCGCTGTGCACCAGCTGACTGACGGCTTCGCTGTTCAGGCCGGTAATTTCGGTCAGGCGCTGGCGCATCAGGGTGCGCAGGTTGGCCCCCGGGACTTTGTCGATCAGCGGCGCGGCGAGGGTGGCCATGTGGGCCTTGCCTTCGAGCGAGCGCGGATCGGATTCCTCAGTCAGTTGCTGAAAGAAATAGTCGGCCAATGGCTGGGCGTGTTGATTGATCCTCGCGCGAAAGGCGTCAGTGCCTTCGGAGCGGATCAGCGTGTCCGGGTCTTCGCCTTCGGGCAGGAACAGGAAGCGCGCACGCCGTCCGTCTTGCAGGCTCGAAAGCGTTGACTCCAGGGCACGCCACGCGGCATTGCGGCCAGCCTGGTCGCCGTCGAAGCAGAACAGCACGTTGGGCACCACGCGAAACAGCCGCTTCAAGTGTTCTTCGCTGGTGGCGGTGCCGAGTGTGGCGACGGCATTGTGCAGGCCCTGTTGGGCCAGGGCAATGACGTCCATGTAGCCTTCGACGACGATGATCTCGTCGAGATTGCGGTTGTTCTTGCGTGCTTCATACAGGCCGTAGAGTTCCTGGCCTTTATGAAATACCGCGGTTTCCGGTGAGTTCAGGTATTTCGGTTTGTCGTCGCCCAGTACTCGGCCGCCAAACGCGATGATGCGCCCGCGGCTGTCGCGAATCGGGAACATCACGCGGTCGCGAAAGCGATCGTAGCGTTTGCCGGTTTCGGCGTTCTCGATCAGCAGGCCGGCGTCGATCATGGCTTTTTGTTGCAGGGTGTCGCTACTCAGATGCTTGAACAGGTTGTCCCAGCCTGGAGGCGCGAAGCCGAGGCCGAAATCGCGGGCGATCTCGCCGGTCAGGCCGCGACCCTTCAAGTAGTCGACAGCTGCTTTTCGCGCCGGATGGCTTTTCAGTGCCTGGCGGTAGAAATCAGCAGCGGCGGTCAGCAGTGGGTAGAGCGGCGAGTCGGTCGGTTGTCGTGGTTTATGCGGGCGACCGCTTTCCTCGCGGGGTATTTCCATGCCGGCGGCTTTGGCCAGTTCTTCGACAGCCTGGGGAAAATCCAGGTTGTCGTGGTCCATGATGAAGCCGAGGGCATTGCCACCAGCGCCGCAGCCAAAGCAGTAATAGAACTGTTTGTCCGGGCTGACGCTGAAGGAGGGGGTTTTTTCTTTGTGAAACGGGCAGCAGGCGGTGTAGTTCTTGCCGGCTTTTTTCATTTGCAAGCGCGAGCTGACCACATCGACGATGTCGGTGCGGTTCAGAAGGTCGTCAATAAAGCTCTGGGGAATTAGCCCGGCCATGGCGTTCTCGTCATCACTGCGCTGAAAATCTAACCCGTGCGAAAGGCGGCCTGATGCTGGTCATTATGCTGAGRCGCGGAGGATGTGCGGCTCGACCAGGTATCGTCTGCGTATTCGCTGTCGGGAAGTGTATCTGCCGAAAATCCGCTGACGTTAGTGCTCATCGGTATTCGACTGTTTGAAAGTGTTGCGCTGAGTCCGTATTGGCCAAAGGGAGGCCTCGGATAGCTCATAAGTGGGCACGCAAAATCGTGCCTTGGGCTGATCGTCGTAAGAGGAATCAGTAAAAGGTTGTGCTCGTCAGTAGCCTTGGAAGGCTCGTCAGAAGAGACGTGCACCGCTGGCAAAAGAGCCAGGTCTGACGTGTGAAGCAGGTTTGTCTCAGTCGCGTCTGCGGCTTTGACGGTGAAGCATCAAGCGATATCCGCAAATGCCATAAGCCCGGCTGAGGGCCGGGCTTGGCAGAAGCTTGCTACGAACGTCTGTGTATTAGTACAGACGAACGGCGCGGCGCTGTTCGCGCTGAACTTTCTTGGCGTGACGCTTAACAGCGGCTGCTGCTTTACGCTTACGCTCAGAAGTCGGCTTCTCGTAAAATTCGCGGCTACGAACTTCAGCCAGAACACCGGCTTTTTCGCAGGAGCGCTTGAAACGACGCAGAGCTACGTCGAAGGGTTCGTTCTCTTTAACTTTGACGGCTGGCATCCAGAGCTACCTTCATTCATTACCGGGGTCAACATCCTCGCGGCAAAAGTGCACTTGAAGACGTCGGTTTTTAAGGGTTGCGGATGTTAACCCCTCATCGCTCGGAATGCAAAGCCTCTGATCGAAAACCGCTGGTCGGGGCATCACGTGGCGACTATTATGCGCGCCTTCGAATTTAGCCTAAACAAGGCGCAAACCCATGCTAGTACTGGGATTAGAAACCTCCTGCGACGAAACCGGCGTCGCACTTTACGACAGTGAAAAAGGCCTGCTGGCCGATGCACTGTTCAGCCAGATCGACCTGCATCGCGCCTATGGTGG
>NZ_JBFTLU010000361.1:0-4679 GCF_056396605.1 Pseudomonas sp. 05T35 | reverse complement strand
GGGCTGCATTACAACACCTTTCGTTTTTACGACCCTGATATTGGACGTTTCACCACGCCTGACCCCATTGGGCTGACCGGCGGCTTGAATCTGTATACATATTCTCCGAACCCCTTTGGCTGGATAGATCCATGGGGCTGGTCGTGCTGGAGTACAGCACGGAAAAAAATTCTGGAAGGAAGAAGCAACAACCAATCCGTCGCGCTACTCAAAAAATAACCTGGCACGTATGAAGGGCGGTTCGGCTCCTCAGATGAAAGTGGAAGTTATTAACCGCAAAACAGGCGCGGTTGAGGAGCGAGTTGTTTCAATGGAGCTACACCATCGTGACATACCGCAACGTACAGGCGGTATCGGCGTCCATGATTCGAAAAATCTTGATGCGCTAACACCGTGGGAACATGAAGCAGCAGATCCCTTCAGGCATACCGGATATGATCTATCCAAAATAATCACGGGAATCGACAAATGGTAAACCTTGAAGACGTTAAGTCATTCGTAGAGAGCAACCGCTATCAAACAACACTGCTTGATATTAAAGAACACTTGAATCTCGACATTAACGAAGGTCAACCTTCGGACAATATTTTCCAATACGACGCCAATAAAATTAATGTTGCCAATGTAGAAATTGAAGCGCTAGAGCGCGTTATTGACCAAGGAAAAGTAAGCCTTGCAGCCTTTATGGAGGCAAAACTATCGAAGCTCAAACAAACCGCGCACGAGCAGGAAGGAAATCAGGGTGAGGACAAGATAATCAAGGTCCTGCCCTTCTATAAAAATTTCCTGATTATCTATTTACTTGAATTGTACTTCCTAGAATATAATCCGAGCGGCCTGGATGCTTACTTGAAAGGCATACGCATTCCTAACAGTAAAAAATATAAAGATCAGCTTATTGCGATCTACACTGCTTTGGATAATTAAAACAAGCCGATTAAATAATGTTGTTCAGTGCCTCGTGAGTCATGCCCGACGCCAAGGCTAACAAAAATGGGCACCCGACCCAGTCGGCGTGCCCATTTTTTTACCGCCCCGCCTCCCTTCGAGACGGTACCGCTCTTACGGGTTGACGCTGTCTTTGAGCGACTTGCCCGGCTTGAACGCAACGGTGTTGCTGGCCTTGATTTTCACTGGCTCACCGGTTTGCGGGTTCTTGCCGGTGCGCGCGCCACGGTGGCGTTGCAGGAAAGTACCGAAGCCCACCAGGGTGACGCTGTCTTTACGGTGCAGAGCGCCGGTGATTTCTTCGAGGACGGCGTTGAGTACGCGGTTAGCCTGTTCTTTGGTGAGGTCAGCCTTTTCAGCGATTGCTGCGGCGAGATCTGGTTTACGCATGAGTGAAGCCTCTTTGACGGTTTTTTGTTGTTATGTCCGTGCTGTTCTTCCGGAACAGCGCCCAAGGCGCCGCAGGCTCTACTCTGCGGCAGACGGAGTGAGGATGGCATGCGGTTACGAGCGGCGCCAGTCTCGGGGCGACCTTTGTAGTAGCAAAAGCGGGGTGATTCCGACAGAACGACCGGTATTTACGCCAAAAGCGCCGGAAGCTCCTTGTTTAGAGCTAGTTTCTCCATCACTGCCGCCCCGGTGAGCGCGTAACCCAGCAGTTTTCCGCTGGCATCACGGCACAGCGCCTTGATGTCGGCGCCCTGCCCTTCGACGGTCCAGGCACCTTCAAAACCCCGTGGTGGCGGGGAAACCACCAATGGGCAGACCGGTGTTTTCACGGTAATCGGCATCGCACCGTAGCTGACCGCTGTCGGGTTGCCGGCCAGGGTTTGCGCCAGCGCACGCGCACAACTCATCAGGGGCATCACGTACAGCAAATTCAGCCCATCGACCTCGGCGCAGTCGCCCAAGGCATAAATATTGGCGTGAGAGGTCTTCAGATGACGGTCAACTACCACACCGCGGTTGATCTGCAAGCCGRCAGCGGCCGCCAGATCGATGCGCGGGCGCAGGCCAATGGCGGAAACCACGACGTCGCAGGGGATCACCTGGCCATCGGACAAATGCCCTTCGAGCCCGTCATCGGTGCGCTGCAAGCTATTGAGTACCGGGCCCAGGTGGAACTGCGCGCCCAGGCTTTCCAGCCCGGCCTGCACGGCTGCGGCCGCCGCCGGGTGAAGCAGCGTCGGMATGACTTGTTCGCACGGCGCGACCAGTTGCACCTCGTATCCACCGAGGATCAGGTCGTTGGCGAACTCACAGCCGATCAGGCCAGCGCCGAGCAACAATACCCGACGCTTGCCGGCAGCCGCTGCCCGAAAGCGCGCGTAGTCTTCGAGGTCGTTGATCGGGAAGATCGCCTCGGGTGCATCGCCCTGCACCGGCACGCGCACGGTTTCCGCGCCCCAGGCGAGGATCAGGTCGCGATAGGCCACGGCTTCCTCGCCGATCCACAGGCGTTTGTGGCCCGGGTCGATGCCGCTGATGCGTGTATGGGTCCGCACTTCAGCTTTCAGCTGTTCGGCCATGGCGCCGGGCTCGGCCATGCTCAGGCCATCGGCGTCCTTGTTCTTGCCGAAACCGGTAGAGAGCATCGGTTTGGAGTAAGAGCGTCCGTCATCTGCGGTAATCAGCAGCAGCGGTGTTTCGCCATCGAGTTTGCGAAACTCCCGGGCCAGGTTGTAGCCAGCCAGCCCAGTGCCGACGATCACGACAGGTGCGTTCATTCCTTACTCCTCTTCAATTCATCAAAATCTGTGATCAGGCAGCGATTTCGATCATTTCGAAATMCATTTTGCCGACGCCACAGTCTGGACACAGCCAGTCTTCCGGTACGTCCTGCCACGGGGTTCCGGCCGCGATGCCGTCATCCGGCCAGCCGTCGGCTTCGTTGTAGATCAGCCCACAGACCACGCATTGCCACTTTTTCATTACTTGTTTCCTCAGGTTCTCAGGCTTTTACCGGCGCGAACGATCACCTGATAAGGGTTTGCCGTCCGGCTCAAGGCGTTTTGTACTGATCGGGCTCAATAGATGCAAGCCTGTTCGGCGCCATTACCCCGCCCGATCAATCAATATCACCGACCGACATGGTAAGCTCGCCGCCTCATTTGCTGCCAATACTGACTCACTGTGCCGCACTCAACCCCCCTCGCCCCTGCTCTGTTCTGGCTGCCACAAAGCCAGCTGACCCCGCTACCCGACGCGCAAACCCTCGACTGGCTGTTCGATGAGGGCTCGCTCACCCGCCGCCTGACCCGTTTGTCGGATGACGGCTTCAGCGTGACGCCGTTGCTCGAAGGCTGGCAGCCTTTGCGCACTGACGAATGCGCCGCACTGGAATTGCCCGAAGGCAGTGAAGGCTGGGTTCGCGAGGTGTATTTGCGCGGTCATGGCGAAGCCTGGGTGTTTGCCCGCAGTGTAGCGGCACGCAGTTCGTTGCAGGACGGCGGGTTGAATATGGATGAGTTGGGCAGCCGCTCCCTGGGCGAGCTGTTGTTTTGCGATCAGGCGTTCCAGCGCCGCGCCATCGAGGTTTGTCACTATCCTGTCGAATGGTTGCCAAGTGAGTCTCAAGCACCGGAACTGTGGGGCCGGCGCTCGCGTTTCGACCGGGGGGACCTGAGCGTGCTGGTTGCGGAAATATTCCTGCCAGCCCTGTGGCGCGCTGCCGGCGCGAATACGGAGAACTGCTGATGTACCAAAGCCTGCTCAAGTCATTGAATCGCGTGAATCCGCGCGCCTGGGACTTCATCCAGTTGACTCGCATGGACAAGCCCATCGGCATTTACCTGCTGCTGTGGCCAACGTTGTGGGCGCTGTGGATTGCCGGTAAAGGTTCGCCGTCATTGGCCAATATCGTGATTTTCGTCCTTGGCGTGGTGCTGACCCGCGCGGGCGGCTGCGTGATCAATGACTGGGCAGATCGCAAGGTCGATGGTCACGTGAAACGTACCGAACAACGGCCCTTGGTCAGCGGCAAGATCAGCTCCAAAGAAGCGCTGGTGTTCTTCGCATTGCTGATGGGCGTGAGCTTCCTGCTGGTGCTCTGTACCAACGCAGCCACGGTCTGGCTGTCGTTTGGCGGTCTGGCGCTGGCCGCCACTTACCCGTTCATGAAACGCTACACCTATTACCCGCAAGTGGTACTGGGCGSGGCGTTCTCGTGGGGCATGCCGATGGCGTTCACCGCCGAAACCGGTGAACTGCCGGCCATCGCCTGGTTGCTGTGGATTGCCAACCTGCTGTGGACGGTGGGCTACGACACCTATTACGCGATGACCGACCGCGACGACGATTTGAGGATTGGTGTGAAATCCACGGCGATTCTGTTTGGCGATGCCGATCGGGTGATCATTCTCGCCCTGCAAGGCCTGGCCTTGGGGTGCCTGCTGCTGGCCGGATCGAAATTCGAGCTGGGCGGCTGGTTCCACCTCGGGCTGCTGGCTGCGGCCGGGTGCTTTGCCTGGGAATTCTGGTACACCCGCGACAGGGACCGACTGAAGTGTTTCCGGGCCTTCCTGCATAACCATTGGGCCGGGTTGGCGATTTTCGTCGGGATCGTGCTGGATTACGCGTTGCGTTGACTGTTTGAAAAGATCGCAGCCTCCGAGCTGCCGAAGGCCGCGATCTTTTAATGCGAACGGCTAGCTATTCGCCAAGGTTACATAGGCTTGGCGACGTGCCACGCACCATCCATCAGCCCTTCACCGGTCATGTCACCGGCCTTC
>NZ_JBFTLU010000360.1:0-6225 GCF_056396605.1 Pseudomonas sp. 05T35 | reverse complement strand
GTCACGGCGTTCGCGTTGTCATCTCTTGCATTCATCCTTGGACGTCCCTGGAACCACATGTGGTGGCTCGCCCATGCGATCTTCGCCGCTGGGTTCTTCCTGCTGAGCTATGGGGTAGTACAAGCGTTCCTCACCACGCGGTCCTTCTCGACAATTTACACCCAGGAGGAGTTGATGGTGCGTCTTGCCGAGGCTATGGAGTACACCGAGAACGCGCTGGTGGAGCTCCAGCGCACCAATCAGGAACTCGGACACCTTGCGGCGACCGATCCACTGACAGGAGCTGATAATCGGCGTCGGTTCATAGAGCGGGTCGAAGCCGAAATTGGCCGGACCAACCGCGGCGGTGAGCCGTTCTCCGTACTGGCACTTGATCTGGACAATTTCAAGTCCATCAATGATCGCTTCGGGCATCAGGTTGGCGATGACATTCTGAAAGAGTTCGTGCAGAAATGCCTCGATTCGATCCGCCCGTATGACGGTGTAGCCCGAGTGGGTGGGGAAGAATTCATGATTCTGCTACCTCATACCTCACTAGAGGCCGCGCATGTCATCGCCGAGCGTCTGCGAACCAGCGTTGCAAATACTTCTTTTAATAGCGGCTTTCAGCGGCTGACCATGGTCACAGTGAGCATCGGCATATCGCAATCCGGTCGCGACGGAGACACCATCGAGGCCATTCTGCACGTAGCCGATCAACGCCTGTATCACGCTAAACACCAAGGCCGTAATCGTGTGGTCACTGCCATCAAGACCAGTCTCCAACCGCTGCCCTGAGCATCATTTCGGAGTCGCTGAAAGCGTCGGAGCCGAAGCACCCCGAGGTTGACAATAACGCTGTGAAGGATCGTGGCGAGCACTCGTAAATAGCAGACGAGGTGCCTATAAAAGGCACCTCGGCTGCAATAATGGAGTAAGCCATTACTCACGTTGAAGTTGTAACGTATCCCGGGAAGTGGATACCGAATGCTGCAAACGCTGTATGACGTTTTGCGAATCAATCTGTATCTAACACTCTCCCGTTGACCGCCCTACTATCGTTCGCTCCATCCAGGTGCATACCTCAGAGATGGCGAAAACCGCTTGTATTAATTTAGCGGAGCTTTCGATTCGTTATCTCATCCATCAGGAGTTACGCGATGCCCGAACTGTCCAACCTGCTCGCCTACGGTCTGATCTCACTTGGCATGGTGCTGACTCCCGGCCCGAACATGATCTACCTCATCTCTCGGTCGATCTGCCAGGGACGAATGGCCGGACTGGTTTCCCTCGGCGGTGTAGCGTTGGGTTTCGTCGTTTATATGTTTTGCGCCGCATTGGGCATCACGGCCCTGGTTCTGGCGGTTCCCTATGCGTATGACGCCCTGCGACTCGGCGGTGCGCTCTATCTGCTCTACCTGGCCTGGCAGGCGGTCAAACCCGGCGGCCGTTCCCCATTCCAGGTGCGAGACTTGCCCAAGGATGGCCCGCGCAAGCTGTTCATGATGGGCTTTGTCACCAACCTGCTGAATCCCAAAGTTGCGGTCATGTATTTGTCGCTGCTACCTCAGTTCATCGACCCCACCGACCACGGCAGCGTGCTGGCGCAATCCATCGTGCTTGGCTTTACGCAGATCGTCATTAGCGTGAGCGTCAACGCGCTGATTGCCATCATGGCTGGCTCCATCGCGACATTTCTCGCCGGCAGGCCCGTGTGGCAGATCGTGCAACGCTGGCTGATGGGGACGGTCCTCGCGGGCTTGGCCGTGCGCATGATCGTCGAAGGGCGGCGCTAAACCCAATCGGCTAGCAGTCGCCAGTCACGTGTAGCTCGCTGATTTCGATACGATGGTGATACCAATGACCATCAGCGAACGATGCCGTGCCGAGATTATCTTTTGCCATTCGTGCCCTGTTTGCGGGCTGCCTCCTCGTTGCTACAGCCAATCACCTGCATGCAGACCTTACGCATGGGCTGCTTTGGGACTACGGATACGGTGACAGTACTCCATGGGCCAGCCGTTTGTTCTGGGCAGCGCTCACGTTTTTAGATCCTCTGGCCGCACTCTTGCTCTTCACAACCCCCCGACCAGGCATCGTTTTCACAGCTGCAATCATCATTGTGGACGTGATCCATAACACGTTCTATGTGGTGCTGAACCGACAATGGCTGGAGACGTTCTATATTTCGCAGACAGTGTTTTTGCTGGCAGTACTACTTCTAGCGCCTGTTGCCTGGAAAAGTATCAAACAGCACTGAAGCCACGAGCGGCAGAAGATGTCTCCCGATACGAATCCCCGCTAACGCTCCGACAACCACGGATAGTAGCCTTCTTGCCCCCCGCAACGGATTCCCCATTCCTTTGCCTGCCGGCCCAGGGACCGGGATTTCACCCATATCGGCGCGGACAGGATCTGGAGGTCAAGTCTGGTTTGCGTCCTGAGCGACCAGCACCTGATCACAGGTTTGAGGACTACAGCAATGCCGAAGAAACAGCAGGAAAATAAAGCAGCGGCGACCGCAGCTGAAATTGAGCGCTCTATCCAGGCGCTGAACAAAATGGCTGAACGCCTGTGGGGGGATGGTCGGGAAGCTGAGGCGAAAGCCCTTCTCRAYGCCTTGAATGCGTTAAATCGGGCGCTGGATCGGATCAGGATTGGTGAGAGCCGTAAGACCCTCCATTGAGACCCTCTAAAGGCTGGATAGCAATTCCATCACCTCAACAGGATATAGCGTTCGCCCTGCCATATGACCTCGCCATCCATGGGCCGGTAAAGAGTCATATGGCCGGGTGAACAGCTGAAACGATACACCAGCTGGTTCGGACCTTCAAAGCATCTAAAAAAACAAAACGGTATGACTCGCTCACACAGGCTGACGTTGCGTGGTGAGAAGGGGGAAATTGCAGGTCCAATCGGTGGTTGCGCAGCGCCAGCCGCTACCGGAGCCGGCAGCGTGGTTCATGGAGGAGCACTCGTCCGACTTGACCCGGCGCATGCTCAACGAATTATCGGCATTGGGTAACTGGAAACGAAAAAGCCCAGCACCAGGCTAGACTCTTCCTACACACACCAAGGATGGGTCGCCAAATGAAACTAGCCTTCCTGGCTCTTACCGCTTGCTTGATCTTTCAGCCCGCTTTTGCAAGGTCTGATGTTGATCCTCGAACAGTAACCCCTGACGAATCGCAACTGCTTGAGCATGGCTCGTACAAAAATAGTGACGGAAAAACCGTACACAGCCCAGCCCATACGAAATCAAATCGTGCACCAGAGGGCGCAACCGCCAAATGTCGCGACAAATCCTACAGTTTTAGCCAGCACCGACGTGGTACGTGCTCGCGTCATGGTGGCGTGATGGCTTGGTTGTAGATACGAAAAGGTCAACCGGTGGGCCCGATTGCTGAGGAAGGAGGCATGAACGAAAGTGCCCCTGAAAGGCTCGACTGTCTTTCCTTCGAGGTCAACGTTTGAATGCGATGGAAACAGCAACGCGGGTAGGCCAAGCAGACATAGCACCATGAAGAATATGGCGAGACACCCTGATCCGTTTAATGCGTTGTATTTGATCAATCCGCATCACTCAATGTTGATAGCGGCAATTTACCACTA
Source organism: Pseudomonas sp. 05T35 (assembly GCF_056396605.1). NCBI lineage: Bacteria > Pseudomonadati > Pseudomonadota > Gammaproteobacteria > Pseudomonadales > Pseudomonadaceae > Pseudomonas > Pseudomonas sp. 05T35. The sequence goes on along the minus strand of NZ_JBFTLU010000360.1, from coordinate 2,634 downwards.
TCCTGCGATGCCGCCATCCCGCCCGAACGAATTACCAGCAACACCCCTCCTCCTCGAATAAATGAAACATCATTAAATAACCTTCATCAAGAAATGATCTTACACGCCTACCCTTCAGGAACTGACAAAGTGAACTACAGGAGTAACCCACGATGTTTTCCCATGAAGGTCTCGGCCTGATTACCCTCTTCATCGTCCTACTATTGGCAGTACTCGCGATGTTTATCCACCCTGTGCACGCGTTCTGGAACTGGCTCCAAAGGCGTAAACGAAGATTGTCCAACGATGGCAAAGCTGTAGAGAGGAAGCCATGTTCGCGCTGACACTCCTTCAGCCCTATTAATCCCGGCGCTAGATCGGGTCTTTCCCACCTGTACGAATTCCCAGAAACAACAAAGCCCAGCACTAGACTGCAATGCTGCTCCACTCAAGTGGACAGCATTGCAGTCTAGTGCCGGTTTTTTTTGTGAGCTGTAGCACTTGAAGAAATGCTAATGACTTTCAGGCATCAGCGATTATGTGGCATCGTTCCAGTGGAGATTCAGGTCACCAATAGTCCCACCTTTGAGTTCAACGGTACCTCGTTGTTCGTGCCCATTGCGAGTAGCGACGATGACATATTTTCCGGGGGGCAACTGAACGTAAACGATAGGCCCCACCTGACTCAGCGTCAGCACTGAGTGTCCCTGCATATTCTGAATCGCGACATCGACATCAGGGACGTATTTATTGCCCGTCCCAGTGGAAAAGGTCATGTGCAGGCTATATCCCTTGGCCTGCTGAATGGCTCGCGACTCATCCAGACCAATACCACCCGACAAAGGTATGAGGTCTCCATAAACAACAAAACCCAGCACTAAACCGGGTTTTTTGCTTCTTTATGCCTGAGGCCCAGGCGTGTACGGTGGAGCCAGGGACCGCCGAATATGATCACTGTTCAGGTAAGCCGTCCGCCCGACATCCATCATGATCATGTCGTCGCTCTGCGGCTGATCGACCTGGTAGAATCCGGCCGCCTCGTAATTTGTCCTGTACAAACTGGCGTGGTCCGCACTCCCCCACCAGCCTTCGGCGCGTTTGAAAGCTCTGCCGACCAGGGCAATCCAGCGAAAATATCCTGGAAACATCGCGTCACTCCCTTGAGAAAAGGAGCGATCGCAATTGGCGACCACCTCAACTCACGCCGCGCATCCGGTCACGGGGGCGGTATCAGGCCAGCTTCATCAGTGCTCCAGAGACATTATCTCTGGCTTGCCGCAACTCACTCGCATCCTGATTCAGGCGATGGACCACGCCCAGCAGCCGCTGGCGCAGCAATTCGTCACCAAGCTGATCAATGGCCCGCATGACATCAAGTGCTGCGGCCTCGTTATTGGCTGCTGCAGCGTCCAGTGTTTTGCGCAGGTTTCGTGCTGATCGGTTCACTTCATTAGCCCTCATGAATCAGGCCTGCACTCTATAACAGCAATGTTTCTTTTTAATTTCAGTCGTTTAGCTTTGGACGAGTGGCAGCTGACTGGAAATGCCTCAATGGCTGGAATCATAGGGTCGTCGCCAGCGCTTCAGATACGCGATGACAGAACGACGAGTCATCTTTGCCTGTCAGTAGTCGATAGATTGGCAAGCCTTCGGGAGGGGATATCTGCATTTAGGGGTAACAAGAAAATAATGCCCTTGGCGATCTAGATACATTCCGTCTCACGCCTCTGTCCTGACTCGACATGCGGTGCCACCGGTGCTCTGGCTGACCAGATCGCTGCCTTGTTCCCGCTGTACGTGCGAAACACCAAAGGCGCGCTGACAGTGGTGATCATGACACCTGTCCCGGTACCCGGGACGACACGACTTACACAGTCTCTGCAAGCTTTCAGTATCGCGCTGATACTCAGTGAGTGAAGGGTTAGACGTTACTTCGCCGATTTCGGTACCACTTGATTGAGTACCATGGAGTTGCAAATATCAAAACAATGAGAGCTGTCATGGGTAACGCAGCTACCCAAAGGCCTGCAAACAGCCCGATATCCCCCGCCCAGGTTTCAAAACCGAAGTGCGAGTTTGCTCCATAGGCTGAAAACGCAGCGAGCGCCACTGTAATAATCGTTAACCTTTTAGCGACATGAATCACGTCCTGTTTCATTGTGGCTCCTGGTCGATTCTTAAATTTGACTAAGGCAGCGATGCTAGCAGACGTGCCGTCTCTTAGGTCTATGTGACCCAAGGAAATAATTTCAGCTCCCTTAACGTGCCCATTGGGTAAACCCAGAGCCCGCCATTGAGCGGGTTTTGTCATTTCTGAAAAGAGGAAAAACCCATGGTCGGCATTCAAATGCCTAACGGCGCAACGTCAGCAGTACTAGCCCGCTCCGGCGTTGGCTCAGTGCGCGACGTCGCTTCCTTCACCTGCTCTTGCCGACCCTTCTACCACGGACCACAGCGGAACGTGACCTGCTCAGCCTGGCCAACGATCGTGCGGCCCTGCTTGATGAACCCACCGGCAGCCCACAACACAGCGAGATCGGTCTCGATCGGATGTTCGTGGTCTTCGTTATGCAGCTCGCCATTCGAATCAACGATCGAGGTGAACAGCCAATCAGCTTTACACCACAGCCCATTGGCCGAGCACGATCTACGCTG
>NZ_JBFTLU010000359.1:0-4724 GCF_056396605.1 Pseudomonas sp. 05T35 | reverse complement strand
CCTCAACTATCTGTTCAAACCTCTGCTCGACCGGGCAGGCTCCGCATTGACCGAGGAATAAGGATGTTCCGTCGTATGAGCAAGCATTCCATTCTCGGGACCGCTATTGCATTGCTGGTCTGCACCAACGTTTATGCCATGGGGCCATTTGAAGTTTACGAACAGGCGCTGCGCAATGATCCGATCTTCCTCGGCGCCATCAAGGAACGCGACGCCGGCCTGGAAAACCGCACGATTGGTCGCGCCGGCCTGCTGCCAAAACTCTCGTACAACTACAACAAGGGCCGCAACAACTCCAAGGCCACTTCCCTGGACGAACGCCGTCGCAACCAGACCGAAGACCGCAACTACAACAGCTACGGCTCGACGTTCACCTTGCAACAGCCGTTGTTCGACTACGAGGCCTACGCGGCGTATCGCAAGGGCGTAGCGCAATCGCTGTTTGCCGATGAAAACTTTCGCGGCAAGAGCCAGGAGCTACTGGTCCGGGTGCTGACCTATTACACCCAGGCGCTGTTTGCCCAGGATCAGATCGACATCGCGCAAGCGAAGAAAAAAGCCTTCGAGCAACAGTTCCAGCAGAACGAGCAGATGTTCCGTCAGGGCGAGGGCACCCGCACCGATATTCTCGAAGCGGAATCGCGTTACGAACTGGCCACCGCCGAGGAGATCGAGGCCCGCGACGAGCAAGACGCTTCGTTGCGTGAGCTGGGCGCGCTGATCGGCACGCGGGATATCGATATCAAGGACCTCGAGCCGTTGAGCGAGTCCTTTGAGTCGTTCACCTTGCAACCGGCCAATTTCGACAGCTGGCATGAGCTCGCACTGAGCAATAACCCGAACCTCGCCTCCCAGCGTCAGGCGGTGGAAGTGGCGCGTTACGAGGTCGAGCGCAATCGCGCCGGGCACCTGCCCAGGGTCAGCGCCTACGCGACGGCACGCAAGAACGAGTCGGAAAGCGGCAACACCTACAACCAGCGTTACGACACCAACACCATCGGTATCGAGATCAGCGTGCCGTTGTATGCCGGCGGTGGAGTGTCGGCATCGACGCGTCAGGCCAGTCGCTCGATGGAGCAGGCCGAATATGACCTGGACTCGAAAACCCGCGAAACCCTGATCGAGCTGCGTCGCCAGTTCAGCGCCTGCCTGTCGGGAGTCAGCAAGCTGCGCGCCTATCAAAAGGCCCTGACGTCAGCCGAAGCGCTGGTGGTTTCGACCAGGCAAAGCATCCTTGGTGGCGAGCGAGTCAACCTTGATGCACTGAACGCCGAACAGCAGCTCTACACCACACGCCGTGACCTGGCCCAGGCCCGTTATGACTACTTAATGGCCTGGACCAAGTTGCACTACTACGCCGGCAACTTGCGTGAAGAGGACCTGGCCAAGGTCGATGAAGCCTTCGGCCCGCACAAGACAACCCGATAAGCGCCACACCGCTGCACCGCCCCCGGCAGGGGGACTACAAATCCAATAACGCCAGGAAAGCGAGTATTTATGAACACGGACGTACGTCGTAATCGTGCCCAGCCGATCACCACCGGCTCATTGCTGTTGCTCGTCGCCGCGCTGCCCGCTGCAGTTCATGCGGCTTATCTTGATCCGGGGCAAGTGGGGGCCCCCGCCAGTTGGCGTACCGCTGAGTACCAGAGTGACTGGGGCCTGGATCGCCTGAAGGCGAATGAAGCCTATGCCGCAGGCTTCACCGGCAAAGGGGTGAAGATCGGCGCGCTGGACTCGGGTTTTGACCCKAACCACCCCGAAGCCGCACGTTTTCACGCGGTCACGGCCACCGGCAACTACGTCAATGGCACAGCGTTCAGTGTCAGCGGCATTCACAACGCCAACAACGACTCCCACGGCACCCATGTCACCGGCACCATGGGCGCTGCGCGTGACGGCGTCGGCATGCATGGCGTGGCATTCAACGCGGATGTGTACGTCGCCAATACCAATCAGAACGACAGTTTCCTGTTTGGTCCCGGCCCCGATCCGAAGTATTTCAAGGCGGCCTATGACGCCTTGGCCGATGCCGGCGTGCAGGTGATCAACAACAGCTGGGGCAGCCAGCCCAAGGATGTCGACTACAAGACGATCGAGAGCCTGCACGCCGCCTATGCCCAACACTGGAACCGCAACACCTGGATCGATGCGGCGGCCGATGTCTCGCGGCGTGGAGTGATCAACGTGTTCAGCGCCGGCAACAGCGGGTACGCCAACGCCAGTGTGCGTGCGAGCCTGCCGTATTTCGAGCCGGACCTGGAAGGTCACTGGCTGGCGGTGTCGGGGCTGGATAGAAACAACCAGCAAAAATACAACCAGTGCGGCATCGCCAAGTACTGGTGCATCAGCACGCCGGGCGCGCAGATCTACAGCACCATCGTTGGTGGCGGCTATGCCAGTTACAACGGCACGTCGATGGCGGCGCCCCACGCTACCGGTGCCTTGGCACTGGTGATGGAGCGCTACCCGTACATGAACAACCAGCAAGCCTTGCAGGTGTTGCTGACCACCGCGACCCAGCTTGACGGTTCGATCACCGACGCGCCGACCACTCGGGTCGGTTGGGGCGTGCCCGACCTTGCGCGGGCGATGAGAGGGCCGGGGCAATTGCTCGGTCCATTCGACGCCAACCTCGCTGCCGGTCAGCGTGATGTGTGGAGCAACGACATCTCGGACAAGGCGCTGATCCAGCGTCAGAGCGAAGACRCCGCCGAACACAGCGCCTGGCAACAGACCTTGAAAGACAAAGGTTGGGAAAACGGCATCGCGGCTAATGCCAGTCAGCAGGACAAGACCGATTATGCAGTAGGCACGGCGCGGGATGCGGCCGCCGCGACACGACTGTATGAGGGCAGCCTGATCAAATCCGGCGCGGGCCAGTTGATACTGGCCGGGAACAACAGCTATCGCGGTGCGACCACGGTCAATGGCGGCCTGTTGACGGTCAATGGGTCGTTGAGCTCGGCGGTGACGGTCAATGACAGCGGCACCCTGGGCGGTTCCGGGCGGGTCGGTGGTTTGATCGCCAACCGCGGCGCAACCGTCGCGCCGGGTAATTCGATCGGCACCTTGCAGGTAAACGGTAATGTGACGCTGGCACCCGGTTCGACCTATGCGGTGGAGCTGTCGCCGACCAACAGCGACCGGATTGTCGCCAGCGGCACGGCGACCGTTTCGGGCGCGACTGTCAGCCTTGCGTTGGAAAACAGCCCGACATTGTTAAGTGCCAGCCAGGTCGAAAGCCTGCTGGGTCACCAGTACAGCATCCTGCAAGCGGCGGGCGGTATTCAGGGGCAATTCGGTGCGGTGGTGCCGAATTACCTGTTCATCGGTGGCAGTCTCGACTACTCGGCGACGGGCGTGCAGCTGGCGATTCAACGCAACGGCACTTCGTTCGCGAGTGTCGGGAAAACTCCGAACCAACGTTCTGTGGCTGCTGTCATCGAACAATTGGGCACGGGCAACCCGGTTTACGAAAGCCTCTTGTTGTCGCCATCGCAAGCGTCTGCCCAACAGGCGTTCCAGCAGTTGTCCGGGGAAATCTATCCGGCGCTCGACACCTTGCTGATCAACGACAGCCGTTACCTGCGTGATGCGGTGACGGAACGTTTGCAGGCAGATCCGGCAACGGGCGGTAGCGGTTGGGTCAAGGCGCTGGGTGCCTGGGGCAAGACCGATATGCGCAATGACACGGCGGGCTCGACCACCTCGATTGGCGGCTTGCTGGCCGGGGTCGACGGCTTGCTCGACGAAGACACTCGTCTGGGATTCGTCACGGGCTACAGCGACAGCTCGCTGAACCTGGACAGCGGCACCCACTCGCGGGCGCAGGTCGACAGCTACCACCTGGGCGCTTACGCCGGACGCGAACTGGGCGCGTGGCATCTGAGTCTCGGCGGGTCTTATAGCTGGCACCGGGCAGACATCAAGCGCGACCTGCACTACGGCGATGTCAGTGCCAGGCAGAAAGCCAAGGTCGACGCCAACACCACGCAAGTGTTCACCGAAGCCGCCTACCGGATGGACCGGCAGCCCGTGGCACTGGAGCCGTTCGCAAACCTTGCCTATGTGCATCTGGACACTGACGGTTTCACCGAAAAAGGCGATGCCGCAGCGCTGAAAAGTGGCCGCGATACGCGTGATGCGGTGCTTGGTACGTTGGGTGTGCGAGCGCTGAAAACCATCAACCTTTCCAGCCAGCAACAGCTTGATCTGGCCGGGACCCTTGGTTGGCAGCACAACCTGAGCGCTACCCAATCGGAAGACCATCTGGCGTTTGCCAGCGGTGGCCCGACGTTCGCCGTCGAAAGCGCACCACTGGCCCGCGACGCGGCGCTGGTCGGGGTTCAGGCCGGGCTGGCATTGGCCAAGGACGTTCGTTTGAACCTCGATTACAACGGCCGCCTGGCCAGCGGCGAAAACAGCCACGGAGTAGGGCTGAGCCTGAATTGGCAGTTCTAAAGAACACCACGGTTTTTGTAGCAGCTGGCGAAGCCGGCGTTCGAGTGCGAAGCGCTCGCCAATACGGGCGRCTCGGTGRGCCTGATGCACCGCGGGGTATGGATTTACGCCTGCTGCGCAGCCGAACGCGGCCTGCGGCCGCTGCTACAGGGTTGTGTGTGCAACGTGGCTTTTGTAGCAGCTGGCGAAGCCGGCGTTCGAGTGCGMAGCGCTCGCCARTGCGGACAGCTCGGTGAGYCTKAYGCACCGCGGGGCATGGA
>NZ_JBFTLU010000358.1:0-4758 GCF_056396605.1 Pseudomonas sp. 05T35 | reverse complement strand
AACCAGGTGGTTGTCGGTTGTCCGAAAGTGTCGGCTGCGGCAGTCACGCCACGTCACGGTATCGTGGCATTTTCAGGCCGTTGGCCAGGCACCCTGAGCGGGCATCTTGTTGGGCCCGGTACGGTCTTTGCCGCACCTCTTCAGGGCATATAGGGCAGCTTGCCACGCCGCCTTTGATTGATCCGCACCAAAGCGACGTGTTCGGTTCTGCCTACGACTATCTATTGAGTCTAGAAGAGTGTGGCCCAAGGCGCCGTCTCTGGAAGGGATTTATGCTTTTTTGCTTTAGGGGTTATGCAAAAAGGATTGCAGGCGGGGAAGGTAACGGCTGAGCTCACCGGGAGGCATCCGACGGTGGAGATTTCGAAACGGATTTCTCAACATTCGCTCCGACCCGAATACTGACCCCCCCCGAAAACCTCGGGGCTAATCCCAAATCCCACTCAGCACCCAGCCCCCCTGTGGGAGCGAGCCTGCTCGCGATAGCGCCAGATCAGCCACCACCAATGCTGAATCCCCAACCATCATCCCAACCAGTCCACCCCCACAAACATCACACCTCACCAACGGGGTCTGTCCCCTTTTCTGCGAGTGGACAGCGAAATGGCAAAATAGTAGCGTCGCGCCACTTTTTTCATCTTTGTAACGGACTACACATGCTCACTCTCGCTCCAGCCTCGCGTCTGTTCTGCGCGATCACTTTCGCCGTCGTGATGACCCCGGCGCTCGCCGACTGGGAAGAAACCCCGGAATACGCCTGGAAGACCTACCTCTCCGATTGCCAGAAATTACAGCGGGCAGTGACCGATGTGCAGAACGGGCGCCAGACGGCCAAGGATGTCTTGTCCACTATCGAGAGTCATCTGCGAACCTTTACTGTACATCGCAAGAACCTCGCCCAGCAAAGCCTCGGCTCCCCCGATTACGCCCGCTGCGAAAGCGTCATCCCCCAAGCGCAAGACATAGCGGCCAAGGGCAGTGCTGAATACGGCGAGGAAATAGATCAGCATTTGCAGCAAGCCCAGACCGAACACCTGAACTCCCCGGAATACAAGCGTGCTCGCTCTCTGGGCTTCAGCGACGTCGGCGAAATCGGGGCCCTCGACCAGCACGCCGAGCTGGATGGCGAAGCGAATCTGAAGACCTTGATGATCAAAGTCGATTTTGGTTGCGGCCGCCATTTCCGCGCCGCGTATTACGCCAAACCCTATGTGATCTACACCGTCCGTCGTTCGGATGGCAGCTGCGGCGTCTATAAGCACGTCGCAGTGCTGGGCGGCGAAATGGTGGAGCGAGGCGATTACATTGATGAGGAAGGGGTTTTTCAGTACGTGGGGTGGAAGCAATTGGCCGGACCGGAAGGATTTCCCATCGACGTTCGAGTCGTAAAGGCGCTGAAGTAACCTGCAGGGATTTTTCTTCAGGCGGAAGATGGACAGATGATCGACTTCAACAACAAAGGGCTTCTTCAAAGTCAATCAGAACGATGAATACACCGAACGCGTAACCGCCTTGTTGTCCAGATGATTTGAAACTGCGAGGGCTGTGAGTGCTGGAACTCAGGACAAATGTCACTGAACACACACAACCCCTGTAGGAGCGAGCCTGCTCGCGATAGCGCCAGATCAGCCAACACCAATGGGTGTCTCCTTTTTTGTTGACGCCTCCCGGCATGAAATCCGTACTTCGATCTCGAGAGTGGCCGATTATTAATGAGCACCTGGCTCATTCCACATACCGGGCCCGACTAAAAAACAGCGCCGCCCCGCTACCGACGGCATAGATCGAAGCGATGCCCAGATCGAAGCCGGCAATGAAAGGCGGCAGCATGAAAATACTTATAAACCCCAGCGCGAGCAGGATGATGCCCAGCCATTTTCTGAGGCGGTAGGATTTCAGATAGAAGAAGAACAGCAGGAACACCGCGTAAGCACCGGCATACAAGCCATATTCGCTCATGGTCTATACGCCTTGATTCGCTGCGGCGAAAACACCACTGGTGAGGATGGYGATACTCGTTCGTTGGGCATTGAGTAAATCCCCCTGTTGCCGGGTCAGGGGTTTGGAGATCCCGACCATCATTTGGCAGGGCAAATCCTTGGCGAGCATTTTGTCGTACAGCTCCACCACCAGATTGCTCACTTCATAGTGGGCGGCTTTCGTTTCACCAAAATGCAGCGTTCTGAGGCTACCCCGTTCACTGGCTGACAGGGTGAAGCGCGATACGTTGAAGACAATTCCATGGTTGCCGGAAAACTGGTCACTCTCAAACTTCAATGCTCGCATCCTTGTCGAGTCTGGAAAGGCGGGGAGTCTGTCTTGGCCCATGGGCGTTCGCAAGCGCTTGGTAATACGCTGAAAAAGACTTTCATCTCGGGTGAAAGTGGAGGCGCTTTGACCTGCCCCTGTACTTCCCAACAACTTCGCTATCGAACGCTAGCGATGAAACGCAGGATTTCCCGCTCGACCTGTTCGGGCTGGTCGAGCTGTATCCAGTGTCCCGTATCCGCCACCACGGCGTGGGGTAACTCCGGTCGTAACGCGTAGAGCGCATTGGGATTGTCGTTCGCGCTACTGACCAGAAGAAAAACAGGACCTTTCCATGCATCCAGCGCGGGTTCCGGGTTCCAATTGGCAAACGCCACCGCAAACCCCAACCGTGCGGTCGCATCGACCGCAGCACAATCTTCCAGAACTCTGGACGTTACCTTTACGTTATTGCCCGCAATCGTGGCGTAGAACCCCTGTTGCACATCAAGGCTCGCAGGCCCCGCCAGCGCTTCCAGCATTCCGGCGCGAACCTCATCGGGAAGTGCCCTTGGATCGGTCGCGGGATCAAGCAGGAACACGCCAGCCACGCGGTCGGCGTATCTGGCGGCATAGTCCAGCGCTGCGGCGCCACTTCCGCTGTGGGCCACGATGATGAAACGCTCAAGCTTGAAGGCGGCGGCTGTATCGATGATGTCCTGCGCACGCCCTGCATATGAATAGTCACCATCCGCAGCCGGGGAGCTGTCTCCGCTGCCCCGTGAATCCAGGGCATAGACTTTCCTGTCGCGTCCGATAGGTTCGAGCATTTCCGCCCACTGGCTTGCTCGACCGGAGTCCGCATGGAGGAAGAGCACCGGCAAACCTTCGCCGTGTCCTGCTTCAATCACAGCAAGATTGCCCTGCGTTCCAGCGAATAGTGTCTGCTTCATAGTGTTCTCCTTTGTGTGTTCCGCACCGTCCGTGGAAAAAGATAAGCCGACGACAACGCCGATCAGCAGCGTAGGGCAAAGAAGGGGGGGGGCAGGGTACGTTTTCTCATACCCATGATCGTGGTCTCTCCCGTGTTTCCCAAATCCCAGTCAGCACGCACAACCCCTGTGGGAGCGAGCTTGCTCGCGATAGCGCCAGATCAGCCAACATCAATGCTGAATACCCAGCCATCATCCCAAACAATCCGCCCCCACAAACTTCACACCTCACCAACCGGTATCAGGAAAGAAAYGGGGACAGACCACGATCATGAATGTGATCAAACCTTATCTGTCCCGTGTTTCCCCCCGTCCTAGGACATTTCCCGCAAACCGTAGCGCCTTCCATGAACTAGCGGCAGCTCTTCTTCAGGGATAGCCTTCAGGTGTCGCTGCGCATCAGCGATCGGCTTTGACAGGCTGAAAAATGCAAGCTTTCACTCCTCTTGATAAAGCGGCATGCTTCCCCGCGTGCAGTTTCTTTCTGGCGGCTGTGCGTGGGGCATCTTCGGGTGCACCGGGTGCTTGCGTTCCTGGTCTGTCAACCCGCGTACAGTTGCCACCCAATCCTGTTTGACAGCAGGAACTGGCAGCTTCGTTAACCAACGCAAGGAGTTCTGCCATGAAGAAAGTCACTCCCAATCCGCCTGAAGCCCCAACCTCGTCTACCTCTGATCCCGTAGATCCCGTCCCGCTCAGCGAAACCGCCCAACGCGCCGTCAGTGCCCGTTTACGTAACCCCAGTCACCCCGATCCCGTCAGCCATGTATTCACCATCGTCCCCGACGTAGACACGCCAACCTTACTGGTCCACGCCAGCGAAACCCTTGCCTCGATCAATGCCATGACCACCGACCTGGCGTTCGAACTCGAAGGCTCGCGGCGCAATGTGGCACTGGCCATTCAACAGTTGGCCGTGCTGGCCGAGTTGTTGGTAAACCGAGCGCTGGACCACCTCGACCCGCCCGATGAGTCGGTTGAGAGTCAGCCCACCGTCCACCACTGAGTGGCCGTGCTCGTTTACCCAATGGAGGTTTGTCATGGATCGATACATGCCAGTCACCGGCATTGACTGCACCATCCCGTCACTGCTGATCGATACCCAAGCACCACTCGACGTACTGCACGAAACCGCGGCCTACCGCATCCGCACCGCGACCCAACTTCTGGAGAACATCGCCATGGGCGAGGGCGTTCACAGTGAGCTGGCGCGGGTGTTGGTGACTTCACTGCGCGATGGTTGTGATTTGCTGGATGTGGTTGGGCGACGATTGCAGGTGGAGGTGTTGTTGGTATGAAGAATGGGCGACCTTGTTTAGGTCGCCTATTTTTGTTGGAGTGGGAAAAACGATTAGTTGGAAAAAGACAGGGATAGACCATGCTTTCTCAAACTCATAATCGTGGTCTATCCCTGTATCTCTCGGCCATCTCGGTAGCGTCACTGCTAGACTATGTTTTCTGCGGTCCTTTGGGCTGCCCATCAGCCCGGTCGTAAGATGGATATCAAAGAGTTTTGCCT
>NZ_JBFTLU010000357.1:0-4779 GCF_056396605.1 Pseudomonas sp. 05T35 | reverse complement strand
CCGTATGGGTGTTTCGACCCAGGCGTTCGGCACTTTGTGTCATTGGCTGGTGCAACTGATCAATCTGGTCACCGGCAACCTGGATCGGGTCGGCGGCGCGCTGTGCACCGAGCCTGCGGTCGATCTGGTGGCGTCCACCTCGGGCGGGCATTTCAATCGCTGGCAAAGCCGCGTGTCTGGCCGTCCGGAATACGCCGGTGAGTTGCCAGTCTCGGCGCTGGCCGAAGAGATGCTCACCGAAGGCGAAGGGCAGGTGCGGGCGTTGATCACCGTAGCCGGTAACCCGGTGTTGTCGACGCCTAATGGCCGGCAACTGGAGCAGGCGCTGGATGGGTTGGAATTCATGCTCAGCATTGACCTGTATATCAACGAGACCACGCGTTATGCCGACCTGATTCTGCCGTCGACCTCGGCGCTGGAAAACGACCACTACGACACCACGTTCAATATGTTCGCGGTGCGCAACGTCAGCCGTTTCAACCGGGCAATCCTGCCCAAGCCCGAAGGCGCGCTGCACGATTGGGAGATTTTCGTTGGCCTGGCCCAAGCCTTTGCGGCGAAAACCGGCAAAGAGCTGAAGCCGACGATGCCTCCGGCGAAGATGATCGACCTCGGTTTGCGAGCCGGGCGCTATGGTGATGCGTCGCCGCACAAACTGTCGGTGGCGACCTTGTTTGATCATCCTCATGGGGTCGATCTGGGCGCTCTTCAGGCAAACCTGGCACCGCGACTGAAAACCGCCAACCAGCGCGTGCAGGCGGCGCCACCGGCGATCCTGGCTGATCTTGCGCGGTTTGCCGCATTGCAGGCACCGGTAGCCGATGAGCTATTGATGATCGGCCGCCGCCATGTGCGCAGCAATAACTCATGGATGCATAACTACCACCGTCTGGTGAAAGGCAAACCGCGTCATCAGTTGCTGATGCACCCGGACGATCTTTCCAGTCGCGGGCTCAGCGATGGACAGCGGGTGCGGGTCAGCTCGCGGGTCGGGGTAATTGAAGTCGAAGTGCTGAGCAGCGTGGAGATGATGAAAGGCGTGGTCAGCCTGCCGCACGGTTGGGGGCATGCCCGGCCGGGCGTGCAGATGACCATTGCCATGGGGCAGCCAGGCTCCAGCGCCAATGACCTGACCGATGAGCGCCAGCTCGATGAGTTGTCCGGAAATGCAGCGCTTAATGGTGTACCGGTGACCGTCGCGGCAGCGTAAGTGTCTGTCGGGGAGACCGAGCATGGCGCTCGGCTTTCCGTTACAATGCGTCACCGTGCCGACAACTGAGTCGGAAAGTTCAGCCGAGGTGCTTCATGGATATCATCGAAACTATTAAAGAGCAGATTGCTAACAACACCATTCTGCTTTACATGAAAGGCTCGCCGAATGCCCCACAGTGTGGCTTCTCCGCGAAAGCCGCTCAGGCCGTCATGGGCTGTGGTGAGAAGTTCGCTTATGTGGACATCCTGCAGAACCCGGAAATCCGTGCCAACCTGCCAAAGTACGCCAACTGGCCAACCTTCCCGCAATTGTGGGTTGCTGGTGAGCTGGTCGGTGGTAGCGACATCATGACTGAAATGGCCGCTGACGGTTCGTTGCAGGCCCTGATCAAAGACGCTGCGGCCAAAGCTGCTGCTGGCAAGACCGAAGCCTGATTTATAGGCAGAAGCGGCCGTCCGGCCGCTCCTGCTGGTAATAAAAAGCCCCGCCTCTCGTAAGAGGGCGGGGCTTTTTATTGAGTCGAGATCAGCGCCGTAGAAGTTATTCGTCGCCCATCTGCGATTGCAGATAGTTCTCCAGACCGACTTTATCGATCAGGCTCAGTTGAGTTTCCAGCCAGTCGATATGTTCTTCTTCGGATTCGAGAATATCTTCGAGCAGTTCACGGCTGCCGAAGTCCCCGACTGTTTCGCAATGAGCGATAGCCTCTTTGAGGTCGGCATGGCCGGTACGCTCGATGCGCAGGTCACACTCAAGCATTTCCTTGGTGTGCTCGCCGATGTGCAGCTTGCCCAGGTCCTGGACGTTTGGCAGGCCTTCCAGGAACAGGATGCGCTTGATCAGCTTGTCCGCGTGTTTCATCTCGTCGATGGATTCGTGGTACTCGTGCTTGCCGAGCTTGTTCAGGCCCCAATCTTCATACATGCGTGCATGCAGGAAATACTGATTGATTGCGACCAGCTCATTGCCAAGAATCTTGTTGAGGTGCTGGATAACCGTGATGTCGCCTTTCATGTGGGGTCCTGCCCTTTAATTACCCTGTAGACGGCGAAGTCTGAGCTTGGCAGTTGTTAGTGTCAAACCTAAGTTATTGAATACTATATGAAAATTAATCGGAATAAGAATGTTTGTGTTCCGCATCCTAACGCTAAGCGATTGAATTACAGGCATAAAAAAACCGGACGCTAAGTCCGGTTCTTTCGAATGTTCTATTTACGCTGCCGAAAATTCTACAGGGTAGGGGATCGCCGCCTGGCTCAATTGCAATTCGGCCAGGGTCTCGCGTACCACTTGCTWGGCAAGGCAGGCRCATTTTCCACATTGGCCGGCAACGCCGGTAGCCTGGCGTACCTCGCGGTAGCTGCAGCAACCTTCATAGATCGCATCGCGGATTTTTCCGTCGGTGACACCAGTGCAAAGGCAGACATACATAAATTGAGAACCGTCGTGGGTTATGGCTCGGTTGCGACGGATCTTAATGTTAACGAGAATGATTGTCAAAGTGGTTTCGGCACGCTTTGCGCCAGAACAGCGACAGCCTGACGAACGGCATAATGCGGCCCGGGATGGTGTCATTACGCCTGCGCCGAGGTTTTTGATGTCGTTGTAAAAAGCGCTAAGGACAGGCGAAAAACGCGGTGTATGATGTGCGGTCTTTGCGAAGGGCACTCGAGTCATGAACCTGTCGTTTATTGGCGACAGACTGGTTCGATGCCGTTCTTCACGCCACCACACCAGGAGATATCCAATGAGCGTACTCGTAGGCAAACAAGCCCCTGACTTCACCGTACCGGCCGTACTCGGCAATGGCGAGATCGTTGACAGCTTCACCCTGTCCTCGGCCATCAAAGGCAAATACGGCCTGGTGTTCTTCTATCCACTGGACTTCACCTTCGTTTGCCCGTCCGAGCTGATCGCTCTGGACCACCGCATGGCTGACTTCAAGGCTCGCAACGTTGAAGTGATCGCTGTTTCGATCGACTCGCACTTCACCCACAACGCCTGGCGCAACACCCCGATCAATGCCGGCGGCATCGGTCAGGTTCAGTACATCATGGCTGCTGACATGAAGCACGACATCGCCAAGGCCTACGACGTTGAGTCCGAAGGCGGCGTGGCTTTCCGTGGCGCATTCCTGATCGACGACAAGGGCGTTGTTCGCTCGCAAATCGTCAACGACCTGCCACTGGGTCGTAACATGGAAGAGCTGATTCGCCTGGTCGACGCCCTGCAATTCCACGAAGAGCACGGCG
This sequence comes from Pseudomonas sp. 05T35, assembly GCF_056396605.1. Taxonomy (NCBI): domain Bacteria; kingdom Pseudomonadati; phylum Pseudomonadota; class Gammaproteobacteria; order Pseudomonadales; family Pseudomonadaceae; genus Pseudomonas; species Pseudomonas sp. 05T35. The sequence goes on along the minus strand of NZ_JBFTLU010000357.1, from coordinate 1,314 downwards.
AAGTTTGCCCGGCCAACTGGAAAAAAGGCGACAAGGGCATGACCGCTTCGCCAGAAGGCGTTGCTGCTTACCTGACCGAGAACGCTGGCAAGCTGTAAGCCACGCGTCAGGCATAAAAAAACCGGCCGCCAAGGCCGGTTTTTTTATGGGCGGGATAAATCCTGCGACTGAATCAGTCGTTGAAATCTTCCCAGCCGCCCATTTGTTTCCAGCGATTGACGATGCCGCAGAACAGCTCGGCAGTCTTCTCGGTATCGTAGCGAGCCGAGTGGGCCTCGCGACCGTCGAAGTCGATATCGGCAGCCTGGCACGCTTTGGCCAGGACCGTTTGACCATAAGCCAGACCGGCCAGTGTCGCGGTGTCGAAGCTGGAGAACGGGTGAAACGGATTGCGCTTCATGTCCAGGCGCGCAACGGCGGCATTGAGGAAGCCCAGGTCGAAGCTGCTGTTATGGCCGACCAGGATCGCCCGTTTGCAGCCGTTGGCTTTCAGCGCCTTGCGTATGCCACGGAAGATGTCGGTCAGTGCCGCTTCTTCACTCACGGCCATGCGCAGTGGGTGATCGAGCTTGATCCCGGTGAATTCCAGCGCCGCGGCTTCGATGTTGGCGCCTTCGAACGGTTCTACACGGAAGAAATAGGTGTGATCGGGGTACACAAAACCTTTTTCGTCCATGCTGATAGTCGTGGCGGCAATTTCCAGCAAGGCGTCAGTGGCACAGTTGAAACCACCGGTTTCAACGTCGACGACAACGGGCAAGTATCCACGGAACCTGGCTGCCATCGGGTGACGTGAACCACCTCCGCCTGAACTTTCCTGTTCGTCGTCGAAATGGTCTTCACTCACGCGTGTTCCTCCAGCAGGCGCCAGCGCAGTTTTTCACCGGCGCGCAGCGGGATGACAGTCAGCTCGCCGAACGGCAGGCTGGTTGGGGCGGTCCATTCTTCGCGGACCRGGGTAATGCGGTCGGTGTTCGCCGGCAGGCCGTAGAAGCGCGGGCCGTTGAGGCTGGCGAAGGCTTCGAGCTTGTCCAGCGCATTGCGCTGTTCAAAGGCTTCGGCGTACATCTCGATCGCGGCATAAGCGGTGTAGCAACCGGCACAGCCACACCCGGCTTCTTTTGCGTGTTGGGCGTGCGGGGCCGAGTCTGTGCCCAGGAAGAACTTCTCGCTGCGCGCCCGGCCGGCAGCCGTTTCGAACCGCTGATGGTGCTTTACCTGACCGACCGGACTACACCCGATGAAATTCGCGAGGCCAAGGCCAGCGGTTTCGTTCACGCTGCCAAGCTGTATCCGGCTGGCGCGACCACCAAC
>NZ_JBFTLU010000356.1:0-7309 GCF_056396605.1 Pseudomonas sp. 05T35 | reverse complement strand
CCTTGGCGGTTTCAGCAGCAGGACGTTGATAGAAACCCGCATCGGCCATTTCGGTTTGCACCGCGGCGATCTGCTGTTCCTTGGCATCGATATCGCCCGGCAGCGCTTCCAGCTCACGTTGCAGCTTGTAGCTGAGCTTTTTCTTGGCCACTGGTGCTTCTTGAGCTACCACCGGCGCAGGCGCCGCAGTGACGACTGCAGAGTTCAGGTCGGCCTTGCCGGACTTGCTCTCGGTCACACCCAACAGGCGCGGCGAGCCGCCCTGACGCAGCCAGTCCTGATAACCACCGACGTATTCGCGAACCTTGCCTTCACCTTCGAAGACCAGGGTACTGGTCACCACGTTGTCGAGGAATGCCCGGTCGTGACTGACCATCAGCACGGTGCCGTTGAAGGTCAGCAAGACCTCTTCGAGCAGCTCGAGGGTTTCCACGTCGAGGTCGTTGGTCGGTTCGTCGAGTACCAGCAGGTTGGCCGGTTTGCTGAACAACTTGGCCAGCAACAGACGCGCACGCTCACCACCGGACAACGCCTTGACCGGCGTACGGGCACGCTGCGGGCTGAACAGGAAGTCGCCGAGGTAGCTCAGTACGTGACGGCTCTGACCATCGATATCGATAAAGTCGCGACCTTCGGCGACGTTGTCGATCACGGTCTTTTCCAGATCCAGCTGATGGCGCAACTGGTCGAAATAGGCCACATCGATGCGAGTACCCTCTTCAACCGTACCGCTGGTCGGCTGCAAACCACTGAGCATCAACTTCAGCAAGGTGGTTTTGCCGGTACCGTTGGCGCCCAGCAGACCGATACGGTCGCCGCGCTGCAGGACCATGGAGAAGTCCTTGATCAGGAACGGGCCATCCGGGTGGGCGAAGCTGACGTTCTCAAGGACCATCACCTGCTTGCCGGACTTGTCAGCGGTATCCAGCTGAATATTGGCTTTGCCAGTGCGCTCACGACGCTCGCTACGCTCGACACGCAGCGCCTTGAGGGCACGAACGCGACCTTCGTTACGGGTGCGACGAGCCTTGATGCCCTGACGGATCCAGACTTCTTCCTGGGCCAGCTTCTTGTCGAACAACGCGTTGGCGGTTTCTTCAGCGGCCAGCGTGGCTTCCTTGTGAACGAGGAAGCTGGCGTAGTCGCCGTTCCAGTCGATCAGGCCGCCGCGATCCAGTTCCAGGATGCGGGTTGCCAGGTTTTGCAGGAAAGAACGGTCGTGCGTGATGAACAGCACGGCGCCCTGGAAATCCTTCAACGCCTCTTCAAGCCAGGCGATGGCACCGATGTCCAGGTGGTTGGTCGGTTCGTCGAGCAGCAGCAGATCCGGTTCGGAAACCAGGGCCTGCGCCAGCAGGACGCGACGACGCCAGCCGCCGGACAATTCGGCGAGGGTTTTGTCAGCCGGCAATTGCAGGCGGCTCAGGGTACTGGGCCTTCGGCAACCACGTCGAACACTGTCCGCTCGTCGGCCACCGGTAATTCTTGCGGCAATTCGCCGATCTTGAGGCCTGGTGCGCGCCAGACGGAGCCGTCATCAGGCTTCTGATCGCCTTTGACCAGCTTCATCATGCTGGATTTGCCAGTGCCGTTGCGGCCGATGATGCACACCCGCTCACCACGGGCGATCTGCCAGGACACCTTGTCCAACAACGGCATAGCGCCGAAAGCAAGGGACACATCGCTGAATTTGAGCAGGGTCATGAGCTTCTCCAAAAACCGGGCGCGCATTCTACCTGACTTGCGACGTCAGAAGGCCGGCATTTTCAACGTCGAAGCACTCTGCACAACAATTGTTGCGATCTTGTACCGACGAGCCGGCAAAGCTTTCGCCGGTTGCTGGCAAAAGGCTAAGCTATAAATAATCAGTGCTCGCATTTGCAGGTACTTGTCGTGTTTTTTCTGCCCGGATGTCTCATGCGCAGTCGCCTTGTCAGTTTTTTATCCTGTTTGCTTCTTTCTGCCGCTGCCGTTCAATCCGCCCAGGCGGTGGACCTGTCTACCCAACGCCAATATTACGACGAAGCCAAGCGCGCCTTGGCCAAAGGTGATACCGGCCCGTATTTTCGCTACAGCCAGGAGCTGAGCGATTACCCGTTGGAGCCGTATCTGGCCTATGACGAGTTGACGGCGCGCCTGAAAACCGCAAGCAACGATGAGATCGAAAGATTCCTCGCCGAGCACGGCGACCTGCCGCAAGCCAACTGGATGAAATTGCGCTGGTTGCGCTGGCTGGCTGAACGGGGTGACTGGTCGACCTTCGTCAAATACTACGACCCCAAACTCAATTTCACCGAACTGGACTGCCTCAATGCGCAATACCAGATCGGTCACAACCTCAAGTCCGAAGGTTACGCCAACGCTGACAAGCTCTGGCTGACCGGAAAATCCCAGCCTGAAGTCTGCGACTCGTTGTTTGCGCAATGGGCCGCCGAAGGCCAACTGACCGAACAGAAACGCTGGGAACGCCTCAAACTCGCCGCTCACGCACGCAACTATGCGCTGGCCAACAGTTTGATCAACAACATGACCACCCTGGCATCGCGTGGGCGTTTGTTGGTAGACGTCGCGCAAAGACCTGAAATGCTCGACCAGCCTTCGCGCTTCATGCCGGCCGACGAAGCCATGTCCGACATTGTCAGCCTTGGCCTGCGCCGCTTCGCGCGCCAGGATCCGGACCGGGCAATGGCCCTGCTCGACAGCTATGCCGCCAGCATGCATTTCTCTCGCGACGAAAAGGTCGCCATCGCCCGTGAAATCGGCCTGACCCTGGCCCGTCGTTTCGACAGCCGCGCCCTTKATGTCATGACCAAGTACGACCCGGATCTGCGCGACAACACCGTATCCGAATGGCGCTTGCGCTTGCTGTTGCGCCTGGCGCGCTGGGACGAAGCCTATCAGTTGACCAGTCGCCTGCCACAGGATCTGGCCCTGACCAATCGCTGGCGCTACTGGAAGGCCCGTAGCCTGGAGCTGGCCCAACCACAAAACCCGGAAGCGCAAACCCTGTACAAGAGTCTGGCCCGTGAGCGTGACTTCTACGGATTCCTTGCCGCCGACCGCTCGCAATCACCGTATTCGCTGATCAACAAACCGCTGATGCTGAGCCCGACGCTGATCAACAAGGTTCGCAATACCCCAGGCATACGTCGAGCGCTGGAATTCCTTGCCCGCGGGCAAATCGTCGACGGGCGCCGCGAGTGGTACCACGTCAGCCGCCACTTCAGCCGTGACGAAATGGTTGCCCAGGCGAAACTGGCCTACGACCTGAAGTGGTATTTCCCGGCGATCCGCACCATCAGTCAGGCGCAGTATTGGGATGACCTGGACATTCGTTTCCCGATGGCCCACCGCGATACCCTGGTACGTGAAGCCAAGGTCCGTGGCCTGCATTCGAGCTGGGTGTTCGCCATTACCCGCCAGGAAAGTGCCTTCATGGACGACGCCCGCTCCGGCGTCGGCGCCAGCGGCCTGATGCAGTTGATGCCCGGCACCGCCAAGGAAACCGCGCGCAAGTTCAGTATTCCGCTGGCCTCGCCGCAGCAAGTGCTGGACCCGGACAAGAACATCCAGCTCGGCGCAGCCTACCTGAGTCAGGTCCACAGTCAGTTCAACGGCAACCGGGTCCTGGCCACCGCCGCCTACAACGCCGGCCCCGGCCGCGTTCGCCAGTGGCTAAGCGGTGCCAACCACCTGAGCTTCGATGTCTGGGTCGAAAGCATCCCGTTCGATGAAACCCGCCAGTACGTACAGAACGTGCTGTCTTACTCGGTGATCTACGGCCAAAAGCTCAACTCACCGCAGCCGCTGGTGGATTGGCAAGAGCGGTATTTCGACGATCAATAACCGGTAATACCGGTTATGTAGGCGCTGCCGAAGGTTCGCCGTCTTCGGCGGCGCCTACAAACTGCAACGCCGCCAGCCGCGCATACAGCGCATTGCTGGCGATCAGTTCGTGGTGCGTACCCACCGCCACCACTTTGCCTTGGTCCATCACTGCGATCCGGTCGGCGTTCTTCACCGTGGCCAGGCGATGGGCGATGACCAGTGTGGTGCGGTTTTTCATCAAGCGAGGCAGTGCTTGCTGGATCAGGTGTTCACTTTGCGCATCGAGGGCGCTGGTCGCTTCGTCCAGCAACAGAATCGGTGCATCCACCAATAACGCCCGGGCGATGGCCAGGCGCTGACGCTGACCGCCGGAAAGTCCGAGACCGCCGTCCCCCAGATGCGTCTGGTAGCCATCAGGCATTTTTTCGATGAAGTCGTGAGCGTAGGCAATCTTCGCCGCTTCCTGGACCTGAGCCAGGGTTGCCGAGGGTTTGCCATAGCGGATGTTCTCTTCGATGCTGCCGAAGAACAGCGCCGGGTTTTGCGACACCAGCGCGAAACAACGGCGCAAATCCATAGGATCAAGCTGGGTCAGCGGCACACCATCGAGCAGGATGCGGCCCGCTATTGGATCGTAAAAGCGCAACAGCAGGTCATAAACCGTCGACTTGCCGGCCCCCGAAGGTCCGACCAGCGCAAGGGTTTCGCCGGCCTTGATGGCCAGGCTCAAACCATCGATAGCGTAGCTTTCGGGCCGTGACGGGTAGGAAAAACGCAGATCTTCGAGCAGCAAATCGCCACGCACTCGATCAGGCAAAGTCACTTGTCCCGAGACCGGTGGCTGGATGATGTTTTCCGAACGCAGCAACTCGGCAATTCGTTCAGCCGCGCCGGCAGCCCGCTGCAGCTCGCCAATCACTTCGCTCAAGGTGCCAAAAGCACTGCCGACGATCAGGCTGTAGAACACGAACGCCGCCAGCTCACCCGCAGAAATGCGCCCGGCCATCACATCCATGCCGCCGACCCACAGCATCACCGCCACCGCCCCCAGCACCAGCATGATCACCAGGGTAATCAGCCAGGCGCGCTGGATGATACGTTTGCGTGCGGTGTCGAAAGCCTCCTCCACGGTGACGGCGAAGCGTTGTTCGTCCTGCACCTGATGGTTATAGGCCTGCACGGTCTTGATCTGGCCAAGGGACTCCGACACATAGCTGCCGATATCGGCAATACGATCCTGACTCAAGCGCGACAGACGGCGAACCCGGCGACCGAAGATCAGAATCGGTGCGATCACCACCGGCAGTGTCACCACCACAATGCTGGTGAGTTTCGGGTTGGTGATGAACAGCAGCACGACTCCACCGATGACCATCAGCAAATTGCGCAGGAACAGCGACAGCGACGAGCCGATCACCGATTGCAGCAGCGTGGTATCGGCCGTCAGGCGCGACTGGATCTCCGAGCTGCGGTTGTTCTCGTAGAACCCCGGGTGCAGGTAAATCAAATGATTGAACACCTGTTGGCGGATATCGGCCACGCAACGCTCACCGATCCACGACACCAGGTAGAAACGCATGAAAGTGCCGATCGCAAGGCCCAACACCAGCAACATGAACACGCCGATGGACTGGTTGAGCAATTGCGGGGACTGGGTCATGAAGCCCTGGTCCACCAGCAGGCGAATGCCCTGCCCCATGGACAAGGTAATGCCGGCAGTGACGATCAGCGCCAACAAGGCACCGAGCGCCTGCCAACGGTAAGGTGCAACAAAACGACTGGCCAGGCGAATGGCACGGCGGTGACGGGCAGACAGCATCAGGATCATCCGAAAGCGCAAACTGAAAGAATCAACCCGGCCAAGCCTACACCGGTCGATCCGCCATAACGCTGTAAATCACAATGAGTCAGGTTAATTATGACCGCTGACAATAGAGCCTAGATGTTATCGGTCTAAAGTCCGGCTAGAAGTCCGGGGTTATTTCTGATGGACTGGTAATGCCGCCTTGTCCCCTGTAGGGAGTTGTCACAGCTTGGTCATTTGGTGGTTCTACAGTAAACGTACAACCTGATGAGGAGACAGGCCATGTCCTTGCAAAACAGCAGCGATGACAAGATTCAAGTGATCCGCACCCAGCCACACCAGTCTCTGGGCTGCGGCTCGCTCCCACAGTGGATTCTCGGTGTTCACAAAACCCTGTGGGAGCGAGCCTGCTCGCGATGAGGCCGACTCGATCCCTAGACGACCACTGCCCCCAGCGCCGCCACCATTTGTCGCAACGCCGGCGACTCACCTTCAATGCGCACCTTCAGCCCGTCAATCTCACGCCGTTCAGGGTAATGCTTGCGCAACAAGTCAAACGCCGTGCGCTGTTCGGCACCGCTGACCACCAGGCTACGGCGGAAATCCGCGTCATCACGACGCGGGTCGTACACGCCACGACAGACCATCGCCAAGGCCCAGGCCGGATCACAACTGGCGTTCAAGTGGACTTGCGCCAGCCACGGTGCCGGCAACAGCTCATCGAGAGTGACCTTTGCGGGTTGCCCGAGGAACTGGCAAAACGCCTGATAGATCTGCGCAGTCCCGCGCTGCTTGCCGTCGAGGCTGTAACCGGCGATATGCGGGGTAGCGATCACACACAACTCGGCCAAGCCGATATCGACGCTCGGCTCGCCTTCCCACACGTCCAGCACCGCTTGCAGGTCTTCGCGCGCCAGCAGCACTTCACGTAGCGCGCTATTGTCCACCACCGGACCACGGCTGGCGTTGATCAACCAGGCGCCAGGCTTGAGCTGGTTCAAACGGTTTTGGTCAAACAGGTGCCAGGTCGAATGCTCGGCGTTATTGCTCAACGGGGTGTGCACACTGATAACGTCGCATTGCGCGATGATCTGCTCCAGGCTGACGAAGTCGCCGCCTTCAGCCGCCTGACGCGGCGGATCGCAGACCAGCACTTTCCAGCCCAGACCTTGCAGAACCTTGACCAGCCGACCACCGACTTCACCGGCACCGACCACCCCGTAAGTGCGCTCGGTCAGGTCGACGCCTTCGATTTCGGCCAGGGTCAGCAGGCTGCCCAACACGTAGTCGACCACGCCTCGGGCATTGCAACCCGGCGCGCTGGACCAGGTGATGCCGGCCTGCTGAAAGTAATCCAGATCCAGGTGATCCGTACCAATGGTGCAKGTGCCGACAAACCGCACATTGCTGCCTTCGAGCAAGTTGCGGTCGACGTTGGTCACCGAACGCACCAGCAGCACATCGGCCGCCTCGACCGTGGCGCGGTCGATGGAGCGTCCCGGTACGCGGCGTATTTCACCGAAACCTTCAAAGAACGCATCGAGCAGCGGGATATTTTCGTCGGCAACAATCAGCATGGCAGGCTCCTTTGGCGGATCGGCAGTGTAGGCGTAGATGAAGGTGATGAGCCAGCAGGCAATGCACTACTTGTGGCGAGGGAGCTTGCTCCCGCTGGAC
>NZ_JBFTLU010000355.1:0-4818 GCF_056396605.1 Pseudomonas sp. 05T35 | reverse complement strand
GTGATCAACCTGCTGCGCAATGCCATTCGCTACGCCGAGCGACGGGTGGAGGTGTCGCTGACGCTGGGTGAAGACGGATATGAAGGGTTGGTCAACGATGATGGACCGGGTGTGCCGCTGGAGGGACGCGAGAAGATTTTCGAGCCGTTCTCGCGACTCGACACCAGCCGCGACCGTCGCACCGGCGGTTTCGGCCTGGGCCTTGCGCTGGTTCGGCGGGTGTCGCAATCACACGGCGGCAAGGTCGAGGTCAGCGACTCGCCGTGGGGCGGCGCGTCGTTTCGTATGACCTGGGCGCAGGCTGACTGAGCCGGATCTCAGCCTTAACGCATAACTGAACACTCGTAGCAGCTGGCGAAGCCTGCGTTCGGCTGCACAGCAGTCGTAAACCCTGAATCCCGTTTCTCACTGTAGAACCCGGACGGCCGGGTTTACGACTGCTTCGCAGCCGAACGCAGCCTCGCAGGCTCGGCAGCTGCTACGAGGTCTGGGGCGTACTGCGGGGGAGGCAACTCAGAAGCTGTATTTCACCTGGCCGGCCAGCGACGTTTGCATCCGTCGTTCGACGATCGGGCTGTCCGCGGCATCGCCATTGAGGTACTGCATCGCCAGCACCGTCGAGAATTCGGTCTGGTCGTTGATCGGCACCGCCCAGGTCAACGCTGCGCCTCGGCTGACCATCCCGCCGTGGGTGTCGAAGGCGCGGAACTGACTGCGTGAAGCCTGTGCCGTGCTCACGCCGTACCAGGTCCGTACGTAATCGGCATCACCGAACACGCTGTTGAGGCTGCCATCCAGGCTGCCGTATTCGCCGTCATAGAGGTTGGTGCTGATACTCAACTCCAGTCGGTTGTAGGCGGAGTCGGTGTCGCGGTCGTCATCGCTCTTTTTCAGCGCGTGCTCCAGCGTGGCGCCGACGACCACCTCGCCCAGGGTGTAGTGAATGCTGGCGCCCAGTCGCGGGCGGGATTTGATCGAGCCCATGCCGTCCAGGCGATCCGAACCCTTGAACCTCGACTTGCGGTCCTTGCGCGTTTCACTCAGGCCAATGTAGGTGCTGAATGCCAGGTCACCCCATTCGTTCTGCCAGCCCAGACCGCGCTCGGTGTCGAGGAAGAGGCCATAAGGGCTGACAATCTGGCCGCCCAGCAGCGGCGCAGTCACGCGTTCATCGCTGCCGCTGTAGCGTGGCGCGTTGGCCACACCGGCCTGCACGCTGTAATGCCAGTCTTCGGCCTGCAGGTGCTCGGTCGAGGCCAGCAGGCAGATGGACGTCAGCGAAAGACAAAAGGTTTTGCGGTTTTTCAGAGCAAGCATGAGGCACCCGGCAGGGATTAGGATGCCATCATGCTAGGGGCCTATAGGCGGGCAATCTTTGAGAGCTTTGTCGGGAAACTGTCAACGACTGTTAACGGCTCAGGCCCAGCCGCTCGTGCCACTCGGCAATGGATTCTTGCGGGTAGACCTCGAACTGCTGATCGCCGGGATGTAGCTCGACTTCGACCCACGAGGCTTTTGAGCCGAGCATCAAGTGCGTGTGTTCCGGCGGCACCGGCAGMGGGGTGTCGATGGCCGAAGCGAAGGGGTGAATCAACTCGGGCCACTCGGGGCTGAACAACCACAAGCCACTGCCGCAGAGCGAACAGAAGTGCCGTTCGGCGCTGCTGATATGGGCTCGTCGTGCTCCGTCATCCTTGAGGCGGGCGTGATAGATCGAGATGTGTTTTCGGCCGCGGACCTTCAGGCTTTTCGCCTCGCCGCCGAGGTTGATTGCGTAGCCGCCAGCGCCTTGAGTCTTGCGGCAGATCGAGCAATAACAACGTTGATACGGGTAGGGGTGGGCACTGTTCAGACTGAACGACACGGCGCCGCAATGGCAGGAGCCTTCAAGCTGCATGGCAAACCTCCAACAGGTCGCGCGGACTTCCTGGAACAGCCTAGCAGTTCAGCAATACTTCAGTCCTTGGCATCAGCCTCTGCGGGTCACTGCGTTCCAGTGCGAACCGAGCCTGCTGCGGCCGGTTCGCCTGGTCGAAGGTCGTGGCATATCACTTGGCTTTTTTCGCAACCTCGTGCCGGTCCTCCCGCTTCTCCTCTTCATTGCGGTACAGCTTGTCGGCATTTTTTTTCTGATCGTCGGAAAACGTGCCATACAGAGCGCTGAACGTCGTTGCAAGCTTTTGCATATTGTCCGCGTGCAACTGGGCCAATTTGGCATAGGAGGCCATTGCGTCATCGGCATTGAACGATGGCAGCTTTTCCGCTCGCTCCAGAAAGGCTGTATCGGCGTTGTGCGCATTGTCGCGGATGGTTTGTGCGTAGGCCTCCCATTGAGCTGACTGCTTGTCGGTGATTTTCAGCTTGGCGTGCAGTTCCTTGATCCTCTTCTCCACAACGTCCATATGCTTTTTGGCGTGAGTGGCAGCCTTCTGTGACTGTTCGGCAGGAGTGCTGGCAGCCGTCGTCTGTGCCGAGACAGAAGTGCCGAGCAATGCCAGCATCAACGCTGCCGGCATAGCCGCTTTGAGTACGAAGTTGTTCATGTCTTTATATCCGGATTGAGTTGTCGAACTGACGACCGTTGCAGGGGATATATCAGTGTCAGTGGCGGTCGCTCGGGTTTCATATGGCCAGGCAGCTTAATAGCCGGGAGGAGGATATCGATAGGAGTTGTACGAATCGGGATAGTCCGGCCTTGGGTAGTACCGGACGCCCGGTGGAGGGGGCGGAGGAGGTTGTCGGTAAATCACGGCGGGCGGCGCCTGTACCGCACCCGCGACCACTGCTCCCAATACTGCGCCAACGAGTATCGCCCCCAAATCACCGCCGCCACCACCGCGATAGTCGCCACCGCCGCCGCGATAGTCACGACGGTTGTCATGGCCACCACGATAGTCGCGATGGTAAACCTGCCGGCCGTAGCCGTCCCGCTGATAGTCGTGTTGCGCTTGTGCCGGTAGCACGGCAGCTGCCGCGGTAACAGCGACGAGCATTACTGCCAGCCGTCGGTATAAAGGTATGTGCGAATACTGAGTCATGAGTCGTGCCTCTTTGGATGAGGGAATCACTGAACCCCACCGTCCACTGATGTGCAGGAGGATCGTGACCGTTCTGACCTGGCAGCGATCTACCTCACGCCAGATTGACTCAGCGACCGGCGCGGGTCTGTTCGGTAGCGCACCCTTGCGCCCGATACAGAGTGATTAAAGGAGATGGGCTGGGGGACAGCGCCCGGACTGCAGCGACCGCACTATAATTAATCTGTCGATGACACGAGAGAGGGTCCAACTATGAAAACTCACTCCTTCCAGCATTACTCTCATAATCTGGGAACAGCCGTTCACGACGCGTGGATTACTACCCGGGTGAAATCGGCGCTGGCATTTGCAGAGCCGACTCTCAGCATGCACGTCAATGTCAAAACCCATGCAGGTACAGTGTCGCTGAGCGGTCGCGTTAACACCCATAAAGAATGTGAGCGGGTGGTAGAGCTCGCCCGTTCGGTGAATGGTGTCAACGAAATCGATGCCAAAGACTTGCTGACTCATGTGTTCACTCCCGGGCATCTCCCCGAAGCACCCAACGCTGAAGAGAGCACCGAGTATCGGCCGCAATCGTCGGAAAAAAAGATGGATGACAAATGATGCTGGCAACCGTGTGAGCGCCGCGCTCCCGGTTGTGAAACGGGGGCGCGCGGCGCAGCGCAGACCGCGTCGTCAATAGACAATAAAAAGCCCGGCACTGGCCGGGCTCCATCAGCGTTTGAACGTGGTTTAGCTCAACAGCCCGGTACTGACCGCGACAATCAGGAAAATACCCAGCACCGCCCGGTAAATAACGAAAGGCCAGGTGGAAAACCTTTCGAGGAATTTCATCAGGCCCCAGATGGCGCAAAACGCCGACACGCTGGCGATCACCAACCCGAAAATCAGGTGCGACCACGCTTCGGCCGGGATATGTGCGTGATACAGCACCCACAGCTCTTTCAAGCCAGCCAGCGCGATTGCGGGCAGCCCGAGCAGGAACGAGAAACGCGCGGCTTCTTCGCGTTTGAAGTTAAGGAAGAGCGCGGCGGTGAGTGTTGAACCGGAGCGGGAGACACCAGGAATCAGCGCGCCAATCTGTGCAATGCCGACGATCAATGCGTCTCGCAGGCGCATTTGGCCCACGACGCGTTGATGGCGGCAGCTGAGTTCGGCCGCAGCCAGCAGAACCGCCATCACCAGGCACGAGATACCAATCACCATCAAGCCTCTTAACGGTGAATTGCAGGTATTGAGCAGCGAGGACAAGGCCAGGCCCGCGATGCCGATCGGTATGGTCGCCAGCACAATCGCCACGGCCAGCTTGAACGACTGGTTGCTGTAATCACGCTGCCGCACGGCGCCTATGCTTCCCGTGACGACTTCCCGTACATCACGCCAGAAATAGCTGACGACCGCGGCCAGTGCGGCCAATTGCATGGCGGCGGAAAACGCCGAGCCAGGATCGGGCCAGCCGAGCAGGGCAGGTACGATTCGCATGTGTGCAGTGGATGAAATGGGTAATAGCTCGGTAATGCCTTGAATGATGCCCAGGATGCCAATTTGCAGGTAATCCAGAGAAGCAAAGCCGATATCAAGGCCGCTGGTACAGACGTTTGTCAAAATACGTTCCTTAAAAAGTAAGGCTTTCCCACTACCTCCGAAAACTCGGTACGACGCTCGGAAAGTCTCGGCAGTGGGCAAATGATTCTGGACTGAACCGCTCTGTCAGAGGGTCGTTCATGGTGACTGTCTGGACTGAACCGCTCTGTCAGAGGGTCGTTCATGGTGACTG
>NZ_JBFTLU010000354.1:0-7548 GCF_056396605.1 Pseudomonas sp. 05T35 | reverse complement strand
GTCTGGATGTGCTCGGCGGCGATACACCGCTGACCCTGCCGGCGGATGCCAGCGATATCCGCCTGCGGCTGGATGACAGCCCGCAAGCGCTGTTCCGTTCGGCCCTCGACGACCTGTTGAGCTACCCGTACGGTGGCGTCGAGCAGACCGCCAGTCGTTTGCTGCCGCTGAGCATCGCTTACCCGACCTTGTCGTCGAACCCGCGGATTCGTGACCGCTTGCGGCTGATCATGCAGAACAGCCGTCTGCGGCTGGTGCAAATGGCCGGGCCTTCCGCGTGCTTCACCTGGTGGGGCCAGGATGGCGAGCCGGACGCGTTCCTCACCGCTTACGCCTATTACGCCGACTGGTACGCCAGCAAGGCGCTGGATCTGAGTCTGCCGCCGGAGCACTGGCAGCAGGTGCTGGAGATCTACGCAAAACAGGCGAAGGACACGCCGCTGTTGCAGCGAGCGCTGATTGTGTCGTTCGCCCGGCAGATGCAATTACCGGTGAATACGTTGCTCAGCGGTTTGATGGACGATCTGGCGAAAGCCGGCGAGGGCAATGCTGCAAACCTGATGGACGAGGGGCAAGACAGCATCGTCATGAGCGATCCGGACTCGGCGCTGGGTCTGGCCAGTGCTCGCGTGCTGACCGCATCGATGGCCGTACAGGCCAAGGTCAATCTGCCGGACGCTTTCAATCGGCAACTGGCGGATGCCCGGCAACGTTTGGCTGCCAGCTCCCAGCCGTTTGTCGAAGCCTTGAACCTGTCGCTGCAACCCTTCGATCAGGCACACGCGACAGCGTTGTTGCAACGTCTGTTGCCGCAGCAATCGACCCTGGAGCGTGCTTTGGCGCTGACCTGGTTGCAGCGCAGCATCGAACAGGCTTCCCCCGCCGTTGCATTGACACCGGGTGAAGGCTGGAAGCAAGGGCAGGGCGCTACCGGCGAAATCTACTGGCAGTGGCAAGGTGCGCAAGTGCCTGGCGTGTTGTCCCTGACCGGCGCCCAGGAGCGTCCGCTGCGGGCCGCGTTGAGCTTCCAGAGCAAGCAACCGGCATTCGATCCGATGGCCGTGACCATCACCCGTCGCCTGTCGCGGCTGGTGCCGGGTGACGAAGCCTTCAACTTCAAGCTGGAAGCGGTCGGCACCCAGCCATTGTCCAGTGACAGCCTGTACCTGGACGAAGTGATCATCGCCAGCAACGCCGCGAAGCCACTGCGCTACGGCATGCTCGAAGTGCCGCTGCCACCCGGTGCGGATGTAGAGCGTACGACCTGGGGCATCAAACTCATGGGCAAGGCCGGCAGCGAGCCGAGCTCGCTGGAAAAGGCCCGTTTCGAACCGGGACAATTGGCCTACGCGATTCCGGTCGATGCCCTGAGCGGTGAATTGCGCTTGCGTCATCTGGTGCGTTTCTCGCAAAAAGGCCAGTTCAACCTGCCGCCGGTACGCTTCACCCAGGTCTATGCGCCACAGCACCAGGCCCTGGAACAGAAGCCGGCCCTCGGCCAGATCACGGTTAAATGACATGATCCGGCCTCTGGTCTGGTGGCTGCTGTGTCTGATCCCTGCGCTGGCCACGGCGCAGGACGAGCCGCTGCGCCTGGCTTTGAAGGGTGAGTTGCTGCAGTTGAGCCGGACTCAGGTGATGGCGCGCGAGCCGTTGCCGCAGACGCTGCAAACGCCGCTGGGGAGTGTATGGAAGCTGTTCGTTTACGGGTGGCTGGTCGATACCGGCGCTCGTGAGCCGGTTTATGAGTGTCGCGGGCAGTCGAAGGAAGAAGTGTATTGCTGCACCGCTGGCGCGAGCATTGGGCGGGATCAGGCGTTGGCGAAATCCTGCGGACTGTATTTCGAGCCGAAGCGGTTGGGTATTACTGACGCCGGATGGCGGGAATATTGGCAGGCGCGTCAGGCGCCGGAGTGGTTGCTGGATTTGCCATCATTGCAGCCGCAAGCCCGGGTTTCGGTGGCTGAGTTGTTAAAGGCACTGGCGCTGATGCCGGCACAGGATCAGGCCCGTCGAGTGTTGCTGGATGTGGTGTTGAACGCTGCTGATGGCAATGCCGTGGGTGAACTCGGTGGCCGCCTGCGAGTGAAAACCTGGAGCTGGCTGGGGGATCGGGACCCTTCGTCGCGTCAGGGCGGGTTCGCCGGATGGCTGGCGGACGGAACGCCGATCTGGGCCGGCGGGCGGGGCACCAGCCAGAAGGTCCTGCGCAACTACGCGGAGGCGCTGTCCAGCGTGTTGCCGTCCACTTGGCCTGCGCAAGCGGGGCGATGCGTCGAAGTCAGCCTGTTCTCCCGCTATCCACTGCAACGCGTGCTCTCAGGTGATCGCGTGGCGCCCCCTGGCCCCTTGCAGGGCGACTACCGCGTCGAGTTCGTCAACGGTAACCAACTCGAGATCCACAGCGACGGCGAGCTGTTTCTGTTGAAGGACGGCCCTTCACAAAAGCTGGTCGCCCGCCTGGACCGTGAAGAATATGTCGCCCGCGTCCTTCAGCGCGAAGCCAGGCCCGAACCCGCTGAAGCCGCCAAAGCCCTGGCCGTCGCGATCCGCACCTACCTGCTGCAAAACGCCACACGCAACGGTGACTGCCTGAGCATCGACGACAGCAGCAGCCGTCAGCGCGTCGCCCCACGCCCGGCCACGGCGGATTCGCGCAACATTGCCGCCTGGACCAGCGACCTGATTCTTGCCGGCAGCACCGTCACTTACCACTCCGATCAGCCCGGCACCGACAAACTCTCCTGGCAGCAAGCCGTCGAACAAGCCAGTGCCGGCCAGCGCTACGACGCGATCCTGCTCCATGCCTACCCGCGCGGGAGCCTCAGCCGTTGGGACAATCCCGTCGCCTCCTGCGAGGCCCTGCCCGCTGCACAAAACTGGYTGCAGAAGCAGCGCCGCGGCTGGCGCCAACGCCTTGAAAGCGAAGTCGGCTACAACGAAGTCAGCACCTTCGCCGTCTGCCGCCTTGCTTTCGGTAACCCTTATGTCGACCGCGAACGTCAGCGCATTTATGTGCGCGGCGTGCTGTCGCTACAGGATCGCCTCGACCTGACTCACGAATACCTGCACCTGGCCTTCGATGCACACCCCAACGGCCAGGACGAAACCTACATCGAAGGGCTCGCCCGTCAACTTTTACTGGAATAGGCCATGAAACGTCGTTATCCACAGGTCATCCTGTTCCTCTGCTCTTTGACAGCGTTGCCGATGGCGATGGCAGCCGATGCCGTCAAACTCGACACCCCTGTCGGTGGCTGGCGCATCGGTGCCGCCGAAGGTGAAGGCGAAAACTTCCGTCAGACCGTCAACTACCCTGCTTCCTCGGTCAACACCCCGGCGGGCCAGGCCAACACCGCTCGCATTAGCGGTCAGATCAAAGCCACGCCCAAGCGCAACGAGCCTGGAAAACTCATTGTCAACGGCGTCAGCATGCCGCTGAAACTCGACCCCGCCGGACATTTCGACCGCCCGTTTTCATTCCCCAATGGCAGCAATAGCGTCGAAGTCCGCAGCCCGGACGGTCAGCAACGCCACCGCACTCAATTCCTCCACCTCAGCGGCGGCGCTACCCCGGCCAAACTGCGGGTACTGCTGTCCTGGGACAGCGATAACACCGATCTGGATTTGCACCTCATCACCCCTGATGGCGCACACATCTGGTACGGCGACCGTGTGGCGCCCAATGGCGCGGCGCTGGATGTCGACGTCACCACCGGCTACGGGCCGGAGATTTTTTCCATGCCGGCGCCGATCAAGGGGCAATACCTGGTGTATCTGAATTACTTTGGAGGCGGGTATCGCAGTGGTGAGGAGGGTCAGGAGAATGCTGTTCAGCCGCTGACCACAGCGCAGGTGACGGTGATTACAGAAGAGGGAACGCCTGACGAGAAGATGCAGACGTTTGTCGTGCCRATGCGGGCGGTGGGGGAGTTGACGCTGGTTCGGGCGTTTAGTTATCCGTGAGGAGGACATTGTCCAGTGGGCTGCTGCCCGGATCCAACGTGGGTGGTCCATGGCTGTGAGCCGAATAATAGGGTTATTCGGCTCATCTGATGAGCCGATTGTGTGGCTATTCGGCTCACCGTCCAGTAGATCGTCAGTGCGCCTGGCGATTCAGAAGAAACGATCGGCCATCGCTCAATCACTCTGATCCGCTGTGGACAGCACGTCATTGATCTTCCAGCAGCCATTGTTCTTGACCAGCAGCACATCCACGATCTGGGTTGTATCGGGCGTATTGCCCAATGTCACCTGCTCCCTGGCTGAGGCTCCCTGCACGAGTGGCTCACTGACCTGGATGTGGGTGAGCCATTCTTCCATGTAGTCTTGAGCCTTGATGAAATAGTCCTCTTCCAGCCCATCCGGGCTGGCCATCTGCTTTTTGATCTTGTCGATCAGCTCGTCCGAAACGTACTGCTTCATCTGCGCACTATCATCGGTCAGCGGATCTTTTCCAGCGCTGAAACTTTGCAGGTACCCGCTATAGAAAGCTTCGGCCACGGGTTTGGGGGAGCTGGCGCAGTCGGCGAAGGCAACGGGGGGATGAAAAACCGCGGCGGCGAACAGCAGGGAAAGCCACTTTCTCATGGTTGTGTCCTTACAGATTCGATGGGGTTGGACGAGGCGTGGGGCATTCGCCGAGCTCGTTCAGGCGCCCGATAGATTGAGCGCTTTGGGGAAGGGCAGTCAATGGATGGCTCGTGAGGTGGCGCGGGAGCCTACACATATAGCCACACATTGTTTATACGATGTGTTTTCTCAGGTGCTCACGGAGATTGAGTACCTGCAGATCAAGGATGAACGAAGATGTACTTCAAGGAAGATTCCGCTCATGCATGCTTACTCGCAAGAAAGTCACCATTCCTTTTTCGATGGAATGTGCGACCGGCCCCTAAAGACTTTTGCCTTCTGCGCAATCGACTTGGATTATGACGCCTCGCTGCCCCCCGGGTCTGCGGACATCCTCAAACCCCGTCTCCGCGGCTTCATGCCTGCTTCTTGCGACAGCCTGCAGATTCATCGTGTCGATCCATTGCAAAAAACACCTTTGGCGATATCAGGCGATCGTCCTGACGCGCTGAGCGGTGGTGATCTTCGCGGCCATAGCGATCCCCCCATTTAGGGCAACCCTGCCCGGCTTGAAACGAACGCCAGGTTCATTCGATTTTTCGAAACAGTCCTCCGGGTCGGAACCCGCGTAGGCGTTCGTCCAACCATTTACGAAGCAGTTCCCAATTTTCCAGGATGGAGATGGTAATGACTGTACTCAGAGTTGGCATCGTTGGTCTCGGCGCACAGATGCAAGAAAATCTGTTGCCCACACTTCTACAAATGCCGGACATACGTATCGTGGCGGTCTGTGACAGCGACCTCACGCGTGCCGGACAGATTCATCGCTTCATCTCGAATGTGTCGATAACGGACGATTTCGACGAGATGCTGGCGTCCAACTCGATCGATGCCGTGGTCATGGCATGCCCACCTCAGGCACACCGCGATCTTGCGCTCAAGGCCATGGCCAAGGGCGTCCACGTGTTTGTCGAAAAACCGCCTTGCTTCACCCTCGCCGAGCTGGAAACCCTGATCGAGGCCAGTCGCCGCTCGAACGTCGTCACAGGCGTCGGGATGAACTTCAAGTTTGCCAAACCCATGCGTCAACTGCGCGACATGACCCGTACCGAGCAATTCGGGAAGGTTGTGCATATCCAGCTCAATCACTATGCAAGCAAGCCAACGGCGCCGCTCTGGGGCCTGGACTCGACGCTGAGATCCTTCCTGCTGGCGCAGGCAATCCACACGATCGACCTGGGTGTCACCTTCGGCGGTGGCGAGCTGCGCGATATCGAGTCGCGGGTTCAGCGCCACGACGACTCGCTGCTGGTGAGTCTGGAGCTGCAGTTTTCCACCGGTGCCACCGTTAGCCTCTTGAGCGGAACCATGTTCCCGTACTTCGAATTCGACATGAAGATCGTCAGCTCGAATTCGATGATGGTCGAGCTCAACAACCTCTGGAATATCACCATGCACGAGCCGGAACACGGCACCAGCGCTACCGGCACGGCCAAGCGCTGGCGTGGTGCGTGGCAGCCCGGGCCACTCGATTCCGGGTACGAGCGCAGTGGTTATTTTGGCGAGCTGGAGAAGTTCTTCGACGCCGTGCGCAGTCGTTCGTCCTATGAGGCGAGCTTCGAAAGCCTGCGACCTACCTACAAGATCATCGAAAAGATTTGCGCCGCCGACATTGCCCGGTCCGACCTGGCGCCTGTGCTGTCCCTGCGTACCGAGCAATCCGCCAAGTCCAACGCCCACTTCGGAGCCGATTCCAATGTCATCTAATCTTGCCAATGCCGCGACTGCCCGACTGACTGTGTCCGATAAATACCGCCCGGTGTATGCAGACGATCTGCAGACCATGAAAAAAACCCTGGAACGCCCGCTGTCGGGCACCAGTGATGTGGTGGCGGAATACGAAGGCAAACTCGCCGCCTGGTTCAAGGCACGGCATGCGATCGCCGTATCGTCGGGCGGTGCGGCGCTTAGCGTGGCCATTTATGCGGCAGGCGTAGGCCCTGGCGATGACGTGCTGCTGACGCCGAGCTGCCCGCTGTGCACCATCTACCCGATCATCGCGGCAGGCGCCAATCCGGTCTTCGTCGACACCCGTCCTCATGGCTTCGGCGCAGACCCGGCGTCTATCAAGGCGCGGATGACACCGCGCACCCGCGCAATTATCGATATCCCGATGTGGGGCTACCCGACCGAAGTCGACGAGATGCGTACACTCACCCACGAGCTGGGAATCAAGCTGATCCTGGACCTGGCCCACTCCCACGGTACGACGCTGCATGGCCGTCCGCTTTCGCAGTTTGGCGACTTGTCGTGCTTCAGCACTCACGAGCGCAAACCATTGGCAACCGGCGAGGGCGGTTTCATCCTCACCGACGACGATGCGCTGGCTCAGCGCAGTCGCGATTACAGCCGTTTCGGGAACCTCAACGGTAAAGACTTCGGCCTTAACTACAAACTCGCTGCGCTGCCGGCAGCCCTGGGCGAAAGCCGTCTGGCCTCACTGGCCGGGCAGATCGATCAGCGCCGTGAAAACGCGGCCTACTTCCTGAGCAAGCTGGATCACAGCAAGGTTCGCGAGAAAAAAATCATCGCAGGGGGGGAGCCGAACTATTACTTCCTCAATCTTGAACTGCACTTCGCCGACAACCGTGCGTTCATTGACTACCTCGATGACGCCGGCATTCCGTCCGACATCAAGCGCTACGGTTGCAAGGCACTCTACGAGTTCCCGGCGCTGGCCCACTATCGCAACGAGTGCCCGAATGCCGAAGCACTGCTGGCAAGCATGACGACGATTCCGGTTCATCCTGACATTACCCGCGCCGAGCTGGACTACATGGCCGACCGCATCAACCAGTACGGTGCTGCGTGAATGACTGACGCACTCGATCGCTCGCAATTGGATCGGCACTTCACCGCGTCCGGGTTCGTACTGAACCCGGACCGGAAGATGTTGCTGCTGCATCACCGCAAGCT
>NZ_JBFTLU010000353.1:0-8019 GCF_056396605.1 Pseudomonas sp. 05T35 | reverse complement strand
GCACAACCGCAAGGGCGACGAGAACGAACCGCGCTACGAAGACGGCAAGGCGATCCTGATTCCGGAAGTGAAACCGGCGGTGGATGCATTCCTCGAAGCCGGCTTTCTCAACGCCGCACGCAGTTTCGAGACCGGCGGCATGCAGTTGCCGACGCTGCTGTCGCAAGCCTGCTTCGCGCACTTCCAGTCCGCCAACGCCGCGACAACGTCCTACCCATTCCTGACCATGGGCGCGGCCAACCTGATCGAAAGCTTCGGCACCGAGGAGCAGAAACGGCGCTTCCTGCAACCGATGATCGACGGCCGATTCTTCGGCACCATGGCCCTGACCGAACCTCACGCCGGTTCCTCGCTGTCGGACATCCGCACCCGCGCCGAACCTGCTGCAGATGGCACATATCGGCTCAAGGGCAACAAGATTTTCATCTCCGGCGGCGACCACCCGCTGTCGGAAAACATCGTGCACATGGTGCTGGCCAAGCTTCCGGATGCACCGGCGGGCGTGAAAGGCATTTCGCTGTTTATCGTGCCTAAATTCCTGGTCAACGATGACGGCAGCCTGGGCAAGCGCAACGACGTGCTGCTGGCCGGGCTGTTTCACAAGATGGGCTGGCGCGGCACCACCTCTACCGCGCTGAACTTCGGCGATAACGGCGAGTGTGTCGGCTACCTGGTCGGCAAGCCCCATCAAGGCCTGAGCTGCATGTTCCAAATGATGAACGAAGCGCGAATCGGCGTCGGCATGGGCGCGGTGATGCTSGGTTACGCCGGKTAYCTGTAYTCSCTGGAATACGCCCGCGAGCGYCCGCAAGGTCGSSTRCCGGACAGCAAGGACCCGAGCACTGCACCGGTGTCGATCATTCAGCACGCCGACGTCAAACGCATGCTGCTGACCCAAAAGGCTTACGTTGAAGGCGCCTTCGACCTCGGTTTGTATGCCGCGCGACTGTTCGACGACACCACCACGCTGGCGACCGAGGCCGAGCGCAAACAGGCCCATGAACTACTCGACCTGCTGACACCGATCGTCAAATCCTGGCCGTCGGAGTTCTGCCTGAAGGCCAACGAACTGGCGATCCAGATCCTCGGTGGCCACGGCTACACCCGCGAATACCCGGTGGAACAGCACTACCGCGACAACCGCCTGAACCCGATCCATGAAGGCACTCACGGCATTCAGTCGCTGGACCTGCTGGGTCGCAAACTGGCGCAAAACGGTGGCGCCGGGCTCAAGCAGTTGATCCGACTGATCGCCAATACCGCCGAACGCGCCCATGCGTACGAATCGTTAACGCCGCTACGTGAACCGCTGGAGAAACTGGTGGCACGCCTGCAAACCGTGACCATCGGCCTGCTGACGGATCTGGGCCAGGGCAAGGTCAACAACAGCCTGGCGAACTCGGCGCTGTATCTGAAGGTTTTTGGTCATACGGTGATCGGCTGGCGCTGGCTGGAACAGGCGATCCGCGCGGAAGAAGGGTTGGCCAAAGGTAACGCAGCGGATGTCGGCTTCTATAAAGGCAAGCTGCAAGCGGCGCGGTATTTCCTGACGTGGGAAGTACCGGGTTGTCACCATGAACTGGCGATTCTTGAGGCGCGGGATGATACGTGTCTGAATATGCAGGATGAGTGGTTCTGAGCAAAGCCTTGTAGCGCTACCGAGATCCCATCGCGAGCAGGCTCGCTCCCACAGTTGATTTCCAGTGTTCACAAATATTGTGATCACAACAGAGCCAGTGTGGGAGCGAGCCTGCTCGCGATGGCTTACGCATCATCAACACTTACTTCAGCTTGAATCCACCCATCTGCCGCGCCAAATCATCCGCCAACCGCTGCAACGTCTGGCAATCCTCCCGACACGCCCTCACCTCACCCGCCGTAGCCCGCGCCAGATCGGAAATCCCCTGCACATTCCGGTTGATCTCTTCGGTCACCGCCGACTGCTCTTCGGTGGCCGTCGCCACTTGATGGTTYATGTCGCTGATGCGCTCGACCTGCCCGGTAATCGCCGTCAACGACGCTCCAGTGCGCTGGCTCGACTCGACGCCGGTACCGGTCGCCGCTTGCCCTGAGTGCATCGACGACACGGCATTCTCCGCACCCTGCTTGAGGCTGCCGATCATCTGCTGGATTTCATCGGTGGACGCTTGCGTACGGCGCGCCAGCGTCCGCACTTCATCCGCCACCACCGCAAAGCCCCGGCCCATGTCTCCGGCCCGCGCGGCTTCAATTGCTGCGTTCAATGCCAGCAAATTGGTCTGCTCGGAGATCCCGCGAATCACCGCCAGCACCTGATCAATGGACGCTACCTGCGTCGCCAATTCGCCGACGGCACCGGCAGCAATACCGATTTCATCGGACATGTTTTCGATATGCCGAATGGAACCGCCGACGACCTCTCGCGCCTGCAACGCTTCATCGCGGGCCGTTTGTGAGGCGACCGCCGCGTTGCCGGCGTTCTGCGCGATTTCCTGTACGGTGAGGCCCATCTCGTGCACGGCGGTGGCGACCATGTCGGTCATTTCCTGCTGTCGACCGGAACGCTCGGCGGTGTTCTCCACCACTCGCGCAACCTGCCCGACGGCGGTGCGCAAACGCTCGCTGGTGGCCAGCACTTCGCCGATCATGTTGCGTTGATTTTCAAGGAACCGGTTGAAGCCGCGAGCCAGATCACCCAACTCATCGGCACGACTGGAATCTAACCTGTGAGTCAAATCGCCACCACCGCTACCAATCGCTACGAGTGCCGCTGTTACCTGCCGGATCGGCCGCACCAGGCCGCGAGCCAGCAACACCACCAATAACAGGCACACCAGCGCAACGCCCAAACCGATGGCGCTGGTCAGCCACATCGCATGTCGGGCCTCGGCGTAAATTTGCGATTGCGGCACTTCGGCCACCAGCGTCCAGCCCAGATCGCGCAAGGGCAGGCTCAGGGCCAGATAGTCTTCGCCATCGCGCACAAAGCCGCTGCTGGTCGGGCCTTGATGGCCCATCACCGCGTGCGCCGCCGAGTCACCGATCTGTTCGGCCAGCTGGCGTTTGTTGCTGAGCCCGGCCTCGGGATGGACCTGGATCAACCCGTCGGAACGCACCAGATAGACCTTCCCGCGCTTGCCGAAGCTGAAGTTGTGAATCAGCTCCGAGAGCTCCTTCATGCTCAGGCCCAGCCCGGCAACGCCCACAACTTTTCCGCCCTGCGAGACCTTGAGGTCGATGAACAAGGCCAATTCGCCGGTCGCCGTGTCTTTGTCGATATTGAGGGTGCGCGGCTGGTTGCCGTCGAGGAAGGCGTAGAACCAGGCGTCCGCGGGATTGGATCGACTGAGGGTCCGATCAAGCCCTTTTTCGGTGAAGTAGTGGCCCGACGCCGTGCCTGCGATCAGCGCGGTAAAGGCTTTGTGCTCGGCGCGGATGCCTTCCAGGTAGCTGACGAAGCCGTTGGTCCGGTCGGCGCTTTCGCCCTCGGCCAACCACTCGCGCACCATGCTGTTGCTGGCGATGTCCTTGGCGGCGGTGAGCGGCTGGACCAGAATCCGCTCGATGTCGTTGCGCATCGCTTCGATGCTCGACGGCAGCGCTTGCTCGACCAGATAGCGCTGGGCAAGGCGGTTGACCACCAGGGTATAAATGCCGACCACGATCAGAATACTGACCAGCAGGGCGGTGCCCATACTCAGGATCAACTGCCATTGAATACTGCGTCGCCAGAACTGCATGAAGCACCCCCAAAGAGTAAGAGGCAAAACTACTGCAACAGCCATGCCGATTGTATACAACTCAATCGACAATCTACTCTTTGGTTGTGCGCAAGCTGATCAGGCCTGATTGATCGTCTTCGAAATCACTTCAACCGTGGCGCTGACTTGCTCTTGGTAACGGTCGAGTTCCCGCTGATGACGTTTCTGCATTTCGAGCTGCTGCGAGCACAGGTTCATTGCCGTCAGCACCAGCAGTTTGTCCCCGATCAGGGTCGGGTATTTCTTTTTGGTCTCGGCCAGCACCGCTTTCAACATTAATGCGGCGTCCAGCAGGGTCTGCTCTTCCCCGGCTGGCGCCTTGATCGAATAGTCTTCCCCGAGAATCGAGACGACTTTTATCCCGTCGGCACCGTGTCTCATGCGTTCACAGGACCTGCGCTCACGCGCTCAACCAGCGCCTGAATGCGCGCGACAGTGGCGCCCTGCTTCTCTTCCTGTTCCATCAGGCTCAGTTGCAGGCTTTCGTTTTCATCCTTGGCCTGGGCCAGTTCTGCGCTCAGGGTTGCGTTCGTGCCGAGCAGCTCCTGGTTCTGTTGCACCAGGTCGCTGACCAGTTGTTCCAATTGGCTTAGGGATGCTTCCAACATTTTGATTTTCCGAGCATTTTCAAAGGGCGCGTACGATAAAGAAAAGTCACCACTGGCGCCAGGGTTATTCAGGCGCAAAGCCTTGATTTGCCTGGCGGCGACCTTGCTTGCGAGTTTTAAAGACTGCGATTGTCCGCTCTGGTTCCTGACAGCTCGTCAGTACGACCGATCTGCGGCAAAAGCGCACAGCGGCTCAAGACTTTAGTCGTATGACCGATAAGTCATGCATACCTCGTCTCTGACCTCGTGCCCATGCGCGCTTTATGGTGAACACCATGTCCCTTCGTAATATGAATATCGCCCCCAGGGCGTTCGCAGGCTTCACCCTGATTGGCGCACTGATGTTGATTCTGGGTGTGTTCGCCTTGAACTGTCGTACCGTTTGCTGACCAACCGCGAACCGGATATACAACAGAAGACCCTCGAACTGCTCGAGCTGCGCAACCAACAGATCCGTGCAGCCCAGACCGACTATGAAAAAGTCATCTCCAGCCCRCAGGAGCGTGCGGCCTACGACCAATACGTGCAGCTGCTCAGCCAATACCGCCAGTTTGAAGACCGCATGAAGAGCCTGTCGCGCAACAACCAGGTCGATGAATTGCGCACGCTGCTCAACACCGAGTTGCTGACCAACTCCGAAGCGATCAATACCGTGCTGAACCGGCTGATGCAGATCAACAACGACCAAGCCGCCAACTTCAACCAGAAAGCCGCCGACCAATACTCCTCCGCCTTCAATCTGGTGGTAACCCTCCTGCTGATCGCCACGGGCTTGACCCTGCTGTTTGCCTGGTTGCTGACCAACAGCATCACACAGCCCATCGCCAAGGCACTGAGCGCCGCTGAAGAAATCGCCGAGGGCAATCTGACCCGCCCGATCGTCGTCGACGGTAGCGACGAAGCCGGCCGCTTGTTGCAGGCCATGTTGAAGATGCAGGAAAAACTGCGCGACACCCTGCAGCAGATCTCGGGCTCGGCAACTCAGTTGGCCTCCGCCGCCGAAGAGCTGAACAGCGTCACCGACGAAAGCGCCCGTGGCCTGACTCAACAGAACAACGAAATCGAGCAAGCCGCGACGGCCGTCAACGAAATGACCAGCGCTGTGGAAGAAGTGGCGCGCAACGCGGTGAGCACCTCCGAAGCCTCGAAAAACGCTACCACTTCTGCCGGTGACGGTCGTGACCTGGTGCAGGAAACCGTCAGCGCCATCGAACGCATGAGCGCCGATGTACAGAGCACTGCCACGCTGATCGGTGACCTGGCCAACGAGTCGCGCGACATCGGCAAGGTGCTGGACGTGATTCGCGGCCTGGCTGACCAGACCAACCTGCTGGCACTGAACGCCGCCATTGAAGCGGCGCGTGCCGGTGAAGCCGGTCGCGGTTTTGCGGTGGTGGCCGACGAAGTCCGCGCCCTGGCGCATCGCACGCAGCAATCGACCAGCGAAATCGAACGCATGATCGGCAGCATCCAGAGCGGCACCGAACACGCCGTCGACTCGATGCGCAACAGCACCGAACGCGCTGAATCGACCCTGAACATTGCCCGTGGTGCCGGCCTGTCGCTGGACACCATCAACAGTGCCATCGTCGAAATCAACGAGCGCAACCTGGTGATCGCCAGCGCCGCCGAAGAACAGGCCCAAGTGGCCCGCGAAGTCGACCGCAACCTGGTGAATATCCGCGACCTGTCGGTGCAATCGGCCACTGGCGCCAACCAGACCAGCGCCGCCAGCAACGAGCTGTCGCGTTTGGCGCTGAACCTGAACAATATGGTTGGGCGCCGTAAAACTGCTGATGAGTTTTTTCTGGAAGACCGCAGCGTCTGTTTTGGGACCGCTGCGCGACCCAGCGGGAGCAAGCTCCCTCGCCACAGTGATCGCGCCCGACACAAGGGGCTGTGGTTGAGCGCCGTCAAAAGCTTTTTGACAGCATCACATTTCAACAGGTTAGAATCGCTGGCACGCAGACTGCATGGTCAGTTTGCGCCCGCCTTTAGCTTTCTGGAGTACTGCCATTGAATGCGACGACCATCAACAGCCTGTTCTTGATCGGCGCGTTGCTGGTAGGTGCGAGCATTCTGGTGAGCTCACTTTCGTCCCGCCTCGGGATCCCTATTCTGGTGATCATCCTGGCCGTGGGCATGGCTGCCGGCGTCGACGGCGGCGGCATCATCTTCGATAACTACCCCACCGCCTATCTGGTCGGCAACCTCGCCCTGGCCGTGATCCTGCTCGACGGCGGGTTACGCACCCGGGTCGCGAGTTTCCGCGTGGCGTTATGGCCGGCGTTGTCGCTGGCCACGGTCGGGGTGCTGATCACCACCGTGCTGACCGGTATGGCTGCCGCCTGGTTGTTCAACCTGAACCTGATCCAGGGCCTGCTGATCGGTGCCATCGTCGGTTCCACCGACGCCGCGGCAGTGTTCTCGCTGCTCGGCGGCAAAGGCCTGAACGAGCGGGTGACCGCCAGCCTGGAAATCGAATCCGGCAGCAACGACCCGATGGCAGTGTTTCTCACCGTCACCCTGATCGACATGCTCGCCAGCGGCCAGACAGGTCTGCACTGGAGCTTGCTCGGGCACCTGGTCCGCGAATTCGGCATCGGCGCAATCATCGGTCTGAGTGGTGGCTGGTTGATGCTGCAAATGGTCAATCGAATCCACCTGGCGGCCGGTCTGTACCCGATTCTGGTGATCGCCGGCGGTCTGGTGGTGTTCGCCCTGACCAACGCCCTGCACGGCAGCGGTTTCCTCGCGGTGTACCTGTGTGGCCTGGTGATCGGCAACCGTCCGGTGCGCAGCCGCCACGGCATTCTGCACATGCTCGACGGTATGGCCTKGCTGGCGCAGATCGGCATGTTCCTGGTGTTGGGGCTGCTGGTGACACCCCACGACTTGCTGCCCATTGCCCTGCCCGCCCTTGGCCTGGCGCTGTGGATGATTCTGTTTGCGCGACCGCTCTCGGTGATGGCCGGCCTGCTGCCGTTCAAGGCTTTCCATGGGCGCGAAAAGGCCTTTATCTCCTGGGTTGGCCTGCGCGGTGCGGTACCGATCATTCTGGCGGTGTTCCCGCTGATGGCCGGACTGCCGAATGCCCAGCTGTATTTCAACCTCGCGTTCTTCATCGTACTGGTTTCGCTGCTGGTGCAGGGCACCAGCCTGCCGTGGGTCGCCAAGCTGCTGAAGGTGACTGTCCCGCCAGAACCCGCGCCGATCTCCCGGGCCGCCCTCGAAGTGCACGTCACCAGCGAGTGGGAGTTGTTCGTTTATCGTCTTGGCGCGGAGAAATGGTGCATCGGCGCCGCCCTTCGCGAACTGAAAATGCCCGAGGGCACGCGTATCGCGGCGCTGTTTCGCGGCCAGCAACTGCTCCATCCGTCGGGTAGTACGGTGCTCGAAGTCGGCGATTTGCTCTGCGTAATCGGCCATGAACACAACCTGCCGGCACTCGGAAAACTCTTCAGCCAGGCGCCGCAACGAGGTCTCGATTTGCGCTTCTTCGGCGACTTCGTTCTGGAAGGCGACGCCCAGCTGGGCGCGGTTTCAGCGCTGTACGGGCTGCAACTCGAAGGGGTCGATCCGGACATGCCGCTGGGTCGTTTCATCACCCAGAAAGTCGGTGGTGCTCCGGTGGTCGGCGACCAGGTGGAATGGAACAACACCATTTGGAC
>NZ_JBFTLU010000352.1:0-4832 GCF_056396605.1 Pseudomonas sp. 05T35 | reverse complement strand
CTATAAAACCAATCCACCTCGCAGGGACATTTCCGGTTCCGGTGAACCTGACAGGTTCCATGCCAGTGATGTTGCCAGATACCAATATGAATTGGTCGCCAGCCAGCGTAGCTTTTTTGGCAAGCTACCTTCCGTGATCAAACGAGAGAATGTCATGAGTTACATCGCTCTCGCTAATACGGTGAGCACTGGGAATGATGGGAAAGACTTGATGAATGTTTTTTTTACCAAGACGCCTAATGGAAAAAGCACGATGCGGATAATGGAAGACTTCGATCTTGAACCCGTTAGCGTGGAAAGAATTAAAGGGCCAGAGGGGAGGATTGATTTTCTGATTCGTGTGCAGCCCAAAACGATCAAATTGTCGGCTCGACAGGCGAATGAGGTGGACAGTGAGACATCTGTCCAAAATAGCCATGAACCACCTGAAAATTCACGTTACTTCGAGGCGGATATATTGAAAGGCTCCATTCGCAGAGGGTCCATAGATATGGAACGAGTGGAGCGCAGGGATAGTTACCGGCGATTCTGAAAATACCACCATCATCTTTTACTTCGGATACAGCGGCGGCAAACCACTGTCACCGACCGGATCATGAACCCGTTCGGCAATCGGGATGGCGCGGATCGCGCGCCAGAGTTCTTCGCCTTGCCAGTAATGCCCGGTTTCGCTGTAGAGCGCGCCGTTCAAGCCGTCGAGTGCGTCGGACAGCGGTACGAAGCGTGCAGCCATGTCGGCCAGGGTTTCCGGCTGTTGGCGGGCCCAGGCGTCGAGCGCCTGGCGGGTGGCTTGAGGGTCGTTGGCCTGGCAGGCTCGCTTGAGGTCGTCGAGTAGCGTGCGCGGGCTCGGGCCCGTTTGCGCGGCGCGCAGAATCGCCGGCTGCCAACGCGCACGCCACCACAGGCCGAAGCCAAGCAAGGTGGTGCAGGCGAGGATCAAGGTGCTGAGCTTCCAGTACCAGAGTGCTTCATTGCCGAGCACTACGGTAGCCGGCACGTTGCCCGCTGGAGCGTCGACCATCAGGCTCGGGTTGTTTACGGCGTTCAGGGTGCGAGCGGGCAGGCTGCTGCGCTCCAGATGATCTTGAAGGGTGTTCCACCAGACCACTTCCACGGGCGGCAATTCGATCTGCCCGATGCGAGTGGGCACCAGTGCTTCACGGTCTTCGCGGATGCCGATCAACCCCCGGTCACTGGGTTGATTGCTCAATTGTGGCTGATCGGGATAACGCCGCAATCCGCTGGTTTCAGTGGCGGGCAGGGGCGGCAGTTGCGAGCTGGCCAGGCCTTCGGCTTTCAGGGTCAGGCTGCGGGTCATGGAGTCGCCCACTTGAACGTGATCAGGCGCAGGGTTCCAGCTTTCACTGAGACTCAGGCTACGCGCGGGTAGCCAAGGGGCGTCGGCGGGATACTCGATCGGTTTGGGCTTGACGGTCAGGTTGAGCCCGGTGGAACTCACGCGAATCAGTTTGCCCGCTTTTGGCCCTTGCGGGGCCGGCTCCTGAGCGGGTTGCGTTTCCGCCAGGGTGGCGCTGAACATCTGTGCGGGAATCGTCAGCAGGCCACTGTGTTGCGGGTAAATTGCGTACCGCCGTTCGATCACACCGTGGCGCAGGTCATTGATGACTTTTTCGTAAGTGCGCGACTCACCGAGTTGTTCGACGCGCGCATCGGGGATTTGCAGCGGGGTCAGGCTGCTGTCGTCATACAGCGACACCGAATGATAGATGCGCAAGGTCAGAATCGCCTGGGCCTGCACGTACACGGTGTCCTGATCGAGGCTGGTCTCGATGAACACGGGCGCCAGTTTGTCTGCGCTGTCCTGCTTTTCGCTTTCGACTACCTGCAAGTTGATCGGCTGGCTTTTGGACTCGCCGAGCGGCAGCGGAGGGATCACCAGCGTGCCGTTGTGCCGGGGCAGGAGGGTGATGATCCAGCGGGTGGTGGCGTGGCTGTCGTCGCCCAGGGTGGTGAGCTGGTTGACCTGGCGGGTGCCGCGAACCTCGAACAGCGGGTCGAGTGCGCTCAGGTCAGGTTTGCCGAACTGCGTGACATCACTGGATTCGAGGGTCAGTTCGACCGTCTCGCCGGAATTCACGCGGCTGCGATCGATGCTGGCAACCAGCCCCGCAGCCTGGGCACCCACGGTCCAGAGCGAAAGGCTGAGCAATAGAACGGTGAAGCGGGTCATCGAGTTTTTCCCTGATCCTGATGTTGTTGCTGTTCGTACCAGAATTTACGTCTAAGCAATTCGCCCGGCTCATCCGGGATTTTACGCAGCCATTGCTCCAGGGCCTGCCGGTGCTCGTCGTCGAAGTTGGCGTCGGCAGTGCGGATCGGCGGTGTGCTGCGTTGTTCGTCGCCCAGCTCACTGCCCGGCACGTCATTATTGCCCGGTTGTGGCGGGCTGTCCGTCTGGTTTTCGCTATTGGTGTCGTTGCGCGATTGCGCGGTTTGCGTGTCGGTTTTTTGCTCGTCAGCGGTCGAGGTTTGTGTCGACGCACCCGGTGGTGGGGGTTGCTGGGTTTGCGGGTGCTCTTCGCCGTCGGTTTTATCGGGCTCATTGGGTGGGGTGGGGGCTTTTTGTTTGATCAACGCTTCTACCAGCGCTTTGTTGGTCTGCGCCGGACGTAAATCAGGTTGCAGCTCAAGGGCCTGTTCATAGGCATCGACGGCAGCTTCCAGTTCACCGCTTTTAGCCAGGGCGTTGCCGCGATTGTAGTGTGCGCGGGCGTCGTTGCCTTCGGCGAAACGCTCGGCGGCAGCGGCATACTCACCGGCCTCATACAGCGCTACGCCTTGCCATTGCCGGTCCTGAAAACGCTGCGCGGCCTCCGCGGGCTGGTGTTGCTTGAGCAAGTGCAGGCCCTGTTGGTCCGGGCGCAGCCAAAGATCGTTGAACTCGAAGGCGTAACTCGGTTGCGGCAGCATGAACAGCAATGGCAGGCAGAACAACCAGCCTCGGCGTCCTGCGCAGGCCGTCAGCAGCAACAGCGGCAGTAACAGCCAATAGCCCTGATCGGCCCAGGTATCGAGGCGCAGGGTCTGGCCATCGTTACGCACGCTATGCGGGCTATCGAGCAGCCCGAGACCACGCAGGTCGCTGTCGTCCAGTTGCGCTTGCCGGTAACGCCCATCCATTTCGCTGGCAAAGGCTTTCAGGCTCGGCCCGTCGAGACGCGGTACGAGGATCGCGCCTTGTGCATCCTTGAGGAAACTGCCGTGTTCGTCAGCGATCGGTGCGCCTTGCGGGGTGCCGATGCCGAGCATCAACCATTGCGGTGCCTGACCGCGCAGGGCCTGACGAATACCCTGGCGCTCCTGTTCGCTGAGGGATGAGCCAATCAGCAGAATCCGGCCCTGGCCGAGGGCGCCGCGGTTGAGTAATGTCAGCGCCTTGGTCACGGCCAGATCGGCGCGATGACCGGGCTCGGGCATGATCGACGGTTTCAGCGCTTCCAGCAGGTTGCTGCTGGTGGCCAGGTCGTCCGAGAGCGGCACCAGCGTATGCGCGCTGCCGGCATAGACGACGATGGCGGTTTGYGCGTTACTGCGCACCTGCAACAGGTCGAGCAGCTTGCGCCGGGCCTGTTCAAGACGGGTGGACGGCACGTCGGTGGCGAGCATTTCCGGGGTCAGTTCAAGCAGAACCACCAAGGGGTCGGCAGGTTTCTGCGCGGATTGTTCAACCCGTTCCCAACTCGGTCCCAATAACGCCAATACCGCCAGAACCCAGGCCAGGCCCAGGGCAACCCACGGCAACTTGCTTTCACGTCCGTTGCCACCGCTGAGCAGGACGGCATGGAAGGCCGGCGGCAGGATCATCTGCCAGCGACCCGCGCGTTTTTTCCGGTGCCAGAGTTGCCACAGCAACCAGCCCAATAGCGGCAGCAACAGCAGCCACCAGGGGCGGAACCAATACGGCCAGAGCGCAATCATCGGCGCCTCCGCAGACGCAGGCGTTTAAGCCGCTGGCGCCAGTCAGGGTGCTGTTGCAGAAAATTCGAGCGGGTGAAAAAACGTTGCAACGGGTTGTCTGGCCAGCGTTCGCGGATCACCAGCAACAGACTCATCAGCAACGCGGCGGCCAGCGGCCAACTGTACAGCGCTTGCGCCGGGCGAGCCTGGGTCGGTTGTTGAGTCACAGGTTCCAGTTGATCGAGGGTCTTCTTGATCTCCAGCAATTCCTTGCCATCACGCGCACGGAAGTAGCGCCCACCGGTAGCCTCGGCGATGGCTTTCAAGGCGGGTTCATCAAGGTCCATGGTCGGGTTTCCTGCCAGAAAAGCCAGGGGGCCGGCTTGCTCAGGATCGGCGCCAATGCCGATCGGGTAGATTTTCACGCCTTCTTCGGCGGCCAGTCTTGCCGCGGTCAGCGGATCGATTTCACCGCCATTGTTGGCGCCGTCGGTGACCAGAATCAGCACGCGGCTTTGTGCCGGGCGTTGGCGCAAGCGCTTCAAGGCCAGGCCGATGGCGTCGCCAATGGCGGTGTTCTTGCCGGCAATGCCGATCCGCGCTTCGTCAAGCCAGATACGCACGGTGCGCCGGTCGAACGTCAGCGGTGCTTGCAGATACGCCTGGCTGCCGAACAGGATCAGGCCGACGCGATCGCCATCGCGCCCTTCAAGGAAGTCACCGAGCAAGTGTTTGACCAGTGTCAGGCGGCTGACGTCTTCGTCTTGCCACTCCATGTCGGGGAAATCCATGGAGCCGGAAACATCGACGGCCACCAGCAAGTCGCGCCCACTGGCGGCAATCGGCAGCGGTTCGCCGAGCCATTGCGGGCGTGCGGCGGCGATCAACAGCAGCAGCCAGAGCAGGATGAACGG
>NZ_JBFTLU010000351.1:0-4879 GCF_056396605.1 Pseudomonas sp. 05T35 | reverse complement strand
AGATACCGCAGTCCGCAAACCTGGCGGCCAGTTCCGGCTTGAACAGCATGTCCAGGCTATTCACCGGCGCATCCGGCATGCGCTTTTTGATCTGTTCGGCGTTGTAGGTCAGGCCGATGGTGCCCCACGTGTAGGGAACGGTGGCCTTGCTCGAGTAGAGATAATGCGTCCGTAGTTTCTGCAAACCCGGCTCGATGTCATCCAGGGCGGTGAGCTTTGACTTGTCCAGTGGCTGCAAACTGCCGGCGTGCATCAGACGCTCGCCAACAGTGTCGCCCGGAAAGATCAGGTCATAACCACTGCCGCCAGCCATCAGCTTGGCCTCCAGTGTTTCACTGCCATCCATGACGTCGTAGATCACCTTGATCCCGGTTTCGGCGGTGAACCTGGACAGGGTGTCCTCGGCGAAGTAATCGGCCCAGTTGTACAACCTCAGGGTCTTCTCCTCCGCCTGCACCGACGACAAGGCACCGCTTAGCGCCAATCCCAAGGAGCAAAGCAAAAGCTTTTTGGTCACGTTCATGTCAAACCCCTTGAGTGTTCCAGCGAGCATTAATGTGACGACCATCCAGGCTTAACAGCGCCCCGTACATGTCGGGACGGCGGTCGCGGTAGATGCCCCAGGTCAGGCGCTCTTCGCGCATGGCGGACAAGTCCAGGCTGTGTACCAGCACACCCAAACTGTCGCGGTCGGCTTCGGCGAGGAGCTTGCCCTTGTGGTTGCAGATAAAGGACGAGCCGTAGAAATTCATTTGCAGCGTCGGATCGGTGGTCGCCACTTCTCGGCCGATGCGGTTGGCGGCCACCACCGGCAGGAGGTTGGCGGCGGCATGGCCGCGCATGGTCATCTGCCAGTGGTCACGTGAATCCAATGCGGCGCAACCGGGTTCAGAACCAATGGCGGTGGGAAACAACAAGACTTCGGCGCCCATCAATGCCAGGCAGCGGGCGGTCTCGGGGAACCACTGATCCCAACAGATGCCCACACCGATGCGCCCGAACGCAGTGTCCCAGACACGAAAGCCGGTATCGCCGGGGCTGAAGTATTCCTTCTCCTGATAACCGATGGCGTTAGGGATGTGCGTCTTGCGATACACCCCCAGCAACTGCCCATCGGCATCGGCCACGCTCAACGAATTGAAGTAGGCATTGCCGGCCTTCTCGAACCAGCTCAGCGGCAGCACCACCCCCAACTCCCTGGCCAGCGCGGCAAAGCGTTTTAGCACGGCGCTGTGCTGATATTCCTCAGCCAGCGCCAGGTGTTTGTGATGTTGCTCGATGCAGAAATACGGTGTGGCAAACAGCTCCTGCAACAGGATGACCTGAGCGCCGTTCGCCGCCGCATCACGTACCAATTGCTCGGCCTGATCGAGGTTGTGTTTCAGATCCCAGGTGCAGGGCATTTGGGTGGTAGCAACCGTCAAAATGGTCATGGCATTAACCCCTCAGTGGCCAGGCTGGCTGTTGCTGGGTGATGCAATGCACACCGCCGCCGCCATGGGCCAGATGATTGATCCGCACCGGCACCACCTCGCGTCCAGGGAACGCCTGAGCCAACACTTCGGCAGCCGCGTTGTCGGCATCGATGCCATAGGCCGGCATGATGATGGCGTTATTGGCGATGTAGAAGTTGGTGTAGGAAGCACAAAACACCTCAGCCACTGTGTCCACGGCATCGGTGGCTTCATACAGGTCGATCAGCTCAAACGGCCGACCGTGGGCATCGGTTGCCAGCGCCAACGCGCGACGGTTTTCTCGTACCACCTCGGCGTACACCGAGTGCTTGTCGTGAGTGGCATCCACCAGCAGCACGCCAGGGCGGGCGAAAGCGCACACGCCATCGACATGACCGTCAGTCATGTCGCCGGTCACATGGTCGGGATCGCCCGGCAGCCAGACGGTCTTCTTCACCCCGAGCAGACGCGTGAAGATCTCCTCCATCTCGGCCTTGTTMATGCCCGGGTTGCGATTGGGATTGAGCAATACCGACTCGGTGGTGATCAGCGTGCCCTCGCCGTCCACATGAATGGCCCCGCCTTCGTTACTCAACGGAGTACCGAAGCACGCCGCGCCGAGGTGATTGAGTGCGCGGCGAGCCAGGCTTTCGTCCAGGTCATGGGCCGACTTGCCGCCCCACGCGTTGAAGCGCCAGCTCACACCGGCCAGCCCCTGTTGCGGGTGGCAGACGAAGCTCGGGCCGGAGTCCCGGCACCAGCTGTCGTTCACCGCCAGCTCGATCAGTTCGATGTTGGGCCCACACAACGCTTGGGCACTCGCGACAGCAGAAGGATCGACGACCAGCTTCACCGGTTCAAAACGGGCAATGGCGTTGGCCACACGAGCGAAATCCTCTTGCACCCGTGCCAATGTGACACCCCAACCCGACTCCCAGAGCGCCTGGTTGTGCGGCCAAACCATCCAGGTTGCTGCGTGCCTTACCCATTCCGCCGGCATCAACCAACCCTTGTTTTGAATTTCATTCTGCTGCATGACAAGCACCTTTAAGTTAAGTCATTGTGTTCAATGAAAACTGCCTACGTGGTCTTGTCATGCATGCTACGGCTGCAAAAACGGGCAAACAAACGATGGATTTTGTGGATAAATGATTAGAGGAACTTATCAGCATGCTCAAACACTGGCCGCCTCTCGGCACCCTTCGCGGCTTTGAAGCCGCCGCCCGGCTGGGCAGTTTCCACAAGGCCGCCGAAGAGCTGCACCTCACCCAATCGGCGATCAGCCAGCAGATTCGCAGCCTCGAAGCGTACCTGGAACAACCCTTGTTCTTTCGCAGTGGACGCAGCGTCAGCCTGACCGATGCCGGTCACGACCTGCTCAGCACCACTCAGGCGCTGTTGCAGCAACTGGCCGTCGGCATTCGTCGCCTTGGGCAGTACCAAAAACCCAACCAGCTCGTCCTCAACACCACCCCGGCGTTCGCCCGGCACTGGCTACTGCCACGCCTGGAAGACTTCCGCCGCCAGCACCCGGAAGTTGATCTGTGGATCTTCAGCACCGACGAAGTCCCGGACATGACGACCCAGACCATCGACCTCGCGGTGCGAGACGACATCAGCTCCCAGGCCGAATGCAGCTTCAAGGTGCTGCACGCCGACCGCCTTTACCCGGCGTGCCACCCCAGCCTGTTGGCGGTGCCCAGCGCACAGCGCACCACCCTCCATGGCGAGCGGGAAATGGACTGGAGTCACTGGGCGGTGGAAGCAGGTATCGATGTCGGTCAGAAGGATCAGGGGCTGAACTTCTCCGACCCCGGCCTGCTGCTGGACGCCGCGTGTGCGGGGCTCGGCATCGCCCTGGTCAGCCAATTATTGAGTCAGCCAGCGCGTGCCAATGGGTTGTTGCAACCGTTGGTTGAGGAGACGATTCGCGGCCCCAACTGGGCGTTGTTGACTCATCGTGATAGTGAGAATAATCCGATGGCGCGGAGTTTTAGTGGGTGGTTGTTGAGTAAGCTGGCAGTGGGGAGTCAGGTGATGTAGAGGTTTTGGGTCAGTCGTAACAGGCGAAAATCGGCTAAAAGTGGTCATTGAGTACCAACAAAAGTAGGAGCTATTTACAGCGTAAAGATTCCGAATTACTCAGTGCGATGTGATTTCGCAAATGCTTTATTGGCAATGATCCGAACGGTCGACGCATCTCTAAACAAAGACTTGCATGCTGTCAGCAGCATCAAATGGCCATTACATCAGAGCGTGATTTGTCTGATACTGCGCGCCATAACTCGGCCTTAATCAGGGACTTTCTTCCATGGACGATTTTTTGCAAACCGTTGCTCTGCTGCGCGCGAGGTATCAGCGCCCGGCAGGCTTCAACCTCTTCTCCGTACTCCGCAGCTCAAGTGACGAGGTTCGACTTCACTCGCGCTTCCTCGCCTTCCTGCTCGACCCTAAGGCCACACACAATCAGGGGACAGCGCTGCTGAATCTCCTGTTRAAGCGACTGGGCATCGAGAACTTCGATTCAGAGAATGCGAATGTCGAGGTTGAGTACCAGAACATCGATATCTTGGTCCGCAACCAATCCAAGCAGGCAGTAATCATCGAGAACAAGATCTACGCCAGCGATCAGGACGAGCAGCTCTGGCGCTACCACCAGCGAATGCAGGCGGAAGGCTATAGCGAGATTTGGACCACGTACCTCACCCTGGATGGTGCTGAGCCCAGTGAGCAGAGTCGCAAGTCCCTGCCTGTAGTTCTTCTGAGCTACGAAGCCGAGATTATCGCTTGGTTGAAGGACTGTATCCCACTGGTTGCCCGCGAGCCCGGCGTGCGGGAAAGCGTTTTCCAATACATCGAACTACTCCAAAAGCTGACATCCAGTGACCAAGGCGAGATCTACATGAGCAAGCTAAAAGAACAGATCCTGCTGGGCGAGAATCTCTTTGTGATCGCCGACATCAACCATGCATTCAAGTCCGTACTGGCAGACTTACAGCTCGATATTTGGGAGCGCATGACGGCTTGCCAAGCGAGCCGGTATCCGCAACTCGGCAAGCCCGAAATTTCGGCCACGAAGGAGGCGGTTTCCGCCTATTACAAGAAGGCCAAAAACAGCAAATACATTGGCCTCACTTTCCCCTTCACGTTTATGAATGGTGGCGTGTACATCGAACTTAACCACCGTCTCTACGTTGGCTACTACTGTGACAGTGAGCAGTTCCCCGAAGACCGGGAGCGCCTATTTGCGCTGAGCCGAGAGATCGCACCCACCACTCGCAATTCGGGCTACCTGTTCTGGAAGTACCCTAAGTTCAATGTGAACCTCCATGCCCCTTCCAATGAGGACCTGGCTCTCCTCCGAGATCCGGAGACAAGGGAGTCGATTGCCGTCAGCCTGATCGATGACGCGCACGAACTGTGGC
>NZ_JBFTLU010000350.1:0-4896 GCF_056396605.1 Pseudomonas sp. 05T35 | reverse complement strand
ACTCAAGGCTCGACGTAAACCTTCGCGTTCGCGCTGACGGTGCTCGCGCCATTGCTGTTCACCGTGGCTGTCGACCAGCCCCAAGCGGACGCTCCATTCGATGTCGCGGCCATGCCACCAACCGTTGAGCGTTGGCAGGTCATGGGTGCTGGTGGTGGCGAGGGCGTTATCCGGCCAATCAAGAATCGGTTTGAAGTGTGTCCCGTGCTCCTGCTCGAACAGCAGTACGCGCATTCCCAGGATCGAGCGGGCGATGAGTTTGTTGCGCAGGCCATCGGGTACGGTGCCGAGGTCTTCGCCAAGCACGATCGCCTGATGTCGATGGGATTCCAGCGTCACCAGACGCAGCAGGTCGTCTACGGGGTAATACAGATACGCGCCGTCCCTCGGCGGCGCGCCGAGGGGGATCACCCACAGCCGCTGCAAACCCATGACATGGTCGATGCGCAGACCGCCGGTATGGGCAAAATTGGCCCGCAGCATTTCAATGAACGCGCGAAACCCATTACGTATCAACCCTTCGGGGGAAAACGCAGAAATCCCCCAGCCTTGACCCGTGCGGTTGAGAATGTCCGGGGGGGCGCCGACGGTGAGGTCCGCCAACAATTCGTCCTGACGACTCCAGGCCTGGCTGCCACCGCCATCCGCACCGACCGCCAGGTCGGCGATCAAACCGATGCCCATGCCACTGCTACGCGCAACGGTTTGTGCACGTTGCAAACTGCGGGCGATCAACCATTGGCAAAAGGCGTAGAAGCCGATGCGATCTGCATTTTTCTCGGCAAATACCGTCAGTTCGACACTGCGCGGGTCGCGCCAGTGCTCAGGCCATTGGCGCCAGTCGAGGCTTTCGCCAAGGGCGGTACAGGCTTCCTGAAGCGCCTCGAAACGGCAGTGGTTTTCCAGGGCCTCGCCACCGTCGTGACGAAAGCTGTTGAAGTCCGCGAGCAAGGGATGATCACCCTGGGAGAATCCTTCATACAGCGCTTGCAACAATTGCTGTTTGGCCTTGGCAGCCGCGGGCCAGTCGATCAGCGGTTGCTCTTCGAGGTGTTTGAACTCGTCGGCCAATTCAGTGGCGTCGATGGCCAGGCGCAGCGCGCGTTCGCCGAGAACTTCCCCGGGTGAGGCGTACAAGCTGTTGAGAAACAGACGGCTGGAAGGCGAGTAAGGGCTGTAGCGTTGTGTGTCGTTGCTGAACATCGCGTGCAACGGGCTGATCGCCAATGCATCGGCGCCGCGCTCACCGGCAACGCGGGCGAGGTTTTCCAGTGCCTGCAGGTCGCCGAAGCCGCCATCGCCGGGGCGTCGTAGTGAATACAATTGCACACTCAGGCCCCAGGCCCGGGGTATCGGGTTGTCAACGGCAGCGGCCACGCTATGGCACTGCAAGGGGGCGACGGCAAGTGTGAAGCGTTGGCCGGCGATGCGAACGTCCTGATAGCCGATCGGGATCAGCCCCGGAAGAACCGCTTCCTCATCGAGTTTCAGGTGGAGGATCGCGCCGTCTTCCAAGTGAATCTCGCAGGGCGTTTCAGGGGCAAAATGATGCCCGAGGTCGAGCCCGGTGCCGACATCGACCGTCATCAATGGCGGCAAGCGCTTTTTTTGCTGGTTCTGTTGCAGTTCCTGCAGGCTGGCGTCGATTTCCTGAGCGCTGCCAGCCGGGTGGCCGAGCCCGGTGAGGATCGCACGCAGTGCCGCCGGAGCGACTTTTTGGGGGCGGCCATTGGCGTCGATCCAGTCGACTGCCAGGCCGGCTCGGCTGGCGAGGATTTCCAGTTGCGCATCGCTCATGGACGCTCTCCAGTGGTGGGTAGCAAAGGTGCCGCTGCCGTCAGACTGACCAGCGCGCAGTAGGGGGCGAGGGTGCCTTGTTGCAGGGCTTCGAAGGACCGCTGCGGGTATTCGAACAGCAACCGGGAATGGGCTTGTGATGAATGGGACACGGGCTCCGCCGTGAGGTTCAGGTCGATGCACAGCAGGCTGCCATCGCCCATATGCCAGCGCGCACTTATCGCCCCCGTTGCCAGAACCGTGGCGCCCAGTGCGTGAGCACCGGGCAGGCGCGGGATGATTTCCCGATGACGGATCAGCAGCAACTGTCGATACAGCGTCAGGGTTGCTTGCTGTGTCAGCGGTTCAGATGAGGTCAGTGTCGGACGCGAAGCCGTGAACGTGTGCAACGCATTCGGGTCGGGAATCTGCTCGCGGGTGTGCGGATCGGCAAATGCGCTGAACGCTGCGAACTCATTGCGTCGACCTTCTCGCACCTGCCTGGCCAAGACTCCATGGTGGCTGGTGAAAAACAGGAACGGCTCGCCAGCGGCGTATTCATCGCCCATGAACAGCAACGGGATCATCGGTGATAACAACAGAAGGACCGTCGCCGCATGCAACGCCTGAGGTGCAGTCAACTGGTGGAGACGCTCGCCAAAGGCACGGTTGCCGATCTGGTCATGGTTTTGCAGAAACAGCACGAAGGCGCTGGGCGGCAAATGTCCGCTGGGTTCGCCGCGGGCATGGCCGTGGCGATTGGTATGGCCCTGATAGGCGAAGCCCTGGCTCAGGCAGCGCGCCAGTTTTTCGGTGGGTCGCTCGGCAAAGTCTGCGTAATAAGCCTCGGTTTCTCCGGTCAGCAGTACGTGCAGCGCGTTGTGCCCATCGTCGTTCCACTGCGCGTCGAACCCCTGCTCCAGCAGGCTGGCCTGGTTGTGCTCGTTTTCCAGGGTGAGCCAGACATGACGGGGTGGGTCGATGTGCTCGCGCACGGTTGCCGCCAGTTCCTGAAGGAAATCCGGATCTTCGATGGCGTGTACCGCATCCAGACGCAAACCGTCGAAACGGTACTCAAGAAGCCACATCAGCGCGTTGTCGATAAAGAAGTCGCGCACCTCGCGACGGCGGAAATCGATGGCCGCACCCCAAGGCGTGTGCAGGTCTTCGCGGAAAAAGCCCTTGGCATAGTGATGCAGGTAATTGCCGTCAGGGCCGAAATGGTTGTAAACCACGTCGATGATCACCGCCAGACCCAGACCGTGGGCGCTATCGATCAGGTGCTTGAGCGCATCAGGTGTGCCGTATGACGACTGGGGCGCGTAGGGCAGCACGCCGTCGTAGCCCCAGTTACGCTCGCCGGGAAACTGCGCCAGGGGCATCAGTTCGATCGCGGTAACGCCCAATTCGGCCAGTCGTGGCAGGTGCTTTTCGACTTCGGCAAAACCACCCAACACACCCACATGCAGTTCGTAGATCACCGCTTCATGCCAGGGGCGGCCTTGCCACAAGAGGTGCTGCCAACGGTAAGCGTGCGGGTCAACCACCACACTGGGTGATGCAAGACCGCCGGCTTGCGCTCGGGACGCGGGGTCCGGCACGTCGAGTTCGCCATCGATGTTGTAGCGATAGCGAGTGCCGGCCGGGCAACGGGTCTCGATCACGAACCAGCCGTCCGCCTGAGGCACCATCGGCAGTGATTGCCCGTCTTCCAGCTCGACGCTCACATAAAACGAATCTGGCGCCCACAGGGCGAAACGGGTGTGTTCGGCATCCAGCATGACGGCGCCGTGGGGCCAGGTTTCCGGAGTCCGTAACGGCATTCAAGAATCCCTCTCACTGCTTGACCGAATGACCCAACGCCTTGGCGACCAGTTGTTCATAGAGTTCAGCGTAGGGTTCGACCGCTTTGCACCAATTGAACGGTGCGGC
Organism: Pseudomonas sp. 05T35; assembly: GCF_056396605.1. Lineage (NCBI taxonomy): Bacteria > Pseudomonadati > Pseudomonadota > Gammaproteobacteria > Pseudomonadales > Pseudomonadaceae > Pseudomonas > Pseudomonas sp. 05T35. The sequence continues at coordinate 1,188 of NZ_JBFTLU010000350.1, read as the reverse complement.
CATGGCCCGGCAGCGCATGGCGTTCAACAGGGGCGGGTGAGCGAACACCTTGAACGCCCGGCGCAAGGCGCCCTCGTAGCTGGCAACCGTCGACTCATCGAAGAGAAAACCGGTGACGCCATTGTCGATGGTGTCGGCCAGCCCGCCGGTGTTGCGTGCGACCGGCAACGAGCCGAAACGCTGCGCATACATCTGGCTCAAGCCGCACGGCTCATAGCGTGAAGGCATCAACAGGAAATCACTGCCGGCGAACATCCGTCGCGCATCGGTTTCGTTAAAGCCGATACGCACTCCGATTTGCCCTGGAAAGCGCAGGGCGAGGGCGCGCATGGCTTGTTCTTCTTCCGGCTCGCCACGGCCGATGATTGCGATTTGCCCACCCGAAGAGACGATGAACTCGGACACGGCTTCAGTCAGGTCCAGGCCTTTCTGGTAGACCAGTCGCGAAACCACGGCGAACAGCGGACCCTTGGAGTCCTTCAGGCCGAACAGTTTGCGCACGTGGGTGGCATTCACCGCTTTGCCGTCCCAGTCGCCGATGCTGAACGGGCAAAACAGGTGGGGATCGGTCGCCGCGTCCCAGCTTTCGTCGATGCCATTCGGGATGCCGCTGAGCAGGCCTTGCTGGGTCTTGCTGGCGAGGAAGCCGTCGAGACCGCAGCCGAAGGCCGGGGTGGTGATTTCCTGGGCGTAGGTCGCGCTGACGGTGGTGATATGGCTCGAATAGGCCATGCCCGCCTTGAGAAACGACAGCTTGCCGTAGAACTCCATGCCTTCCTGTTGCAGGGCATGTTCGGGAATACCCAGTTCAGGGCAAGAAGCGAGGCTGACCACGCCTTGGTAAGCCAGGTTATGAATGGTGAACAGGGTCGGCGTGCGCTGACCACGCCAGTGCATATAGGCTGGGGCCAGGCCGGCGGGCCAGTCGTGAGCATGCACCAGATCCGGGCGCCAGTGGATGTGTGCCAGGTTGGCGGCGAGGTCGGCGGCAGCCAGGCCCAGACGGGCAAAACGGATGTGGTTGTCCGGCCAGTCGCGGCCATTGTTGGCGCCGTAGGGCGAGCCCTCGCGTTCGTACAGTTCAGGGCAGATCAGGACGTAGATGACCAGCCCGTCGGGCATGTCCATGCGGCCGATCTTGCACGGTGGCAAGGCGGCGTGTCCGCCCAGTTCGCCGATGATATGGAT
>NZ_JBFTLU010000349.1:0-4901 GCF_056396605.1 Pseudomonas sp. 05T35 | reverse complement strand
GTGCGGTGTAGTGCAAGTGGTGCGGGCCGGCCCAGATGTACAGGGTGATCAGCGCCCAGAAATGCACGATCGACAACCGATAGGAATACACCGGCCGGCCGACCTGTTTCGGCACGAAGTAATACATCATCCCGAGGAAGCCGGTGGTGAGGAAGAAGCCCACCGCGTTGTGCCCATACCACCACTGCACCATCGCATCGGTAGCTCCGGAATACACCGGATAGGACTTGAACCAGCCCACTGGAATCGACAGGTGATTGACTACGTGCAGCATGGCGATCACCACAATGAACGCACCGAAGAACCAGTTGCCGACATAGATGTGCTTGGTCTTGCGCTGCACCACGGTGGTGAAAAACACGATGGCGTAGGCGACCCAGACCACCGTCATCCACACCGCGCCGGAGAATTCGATCTCGGCGTATTCCTTGGTGGTGGTGTAGCCCAGGGGGAGGGTGATCAGCATGCTGACGATCACCGATTGCCAGCCCCAGAAGGTGAAGGCGGCGAGTTTGTCGCTGTACAGTCGCACCTGGCAGGTGCGCTGCACCGCGTAGTAACTGGCGGCAAATTGTGCGCTGCCGGCAAAACCGAAAATCACCAGGCTGGTGTGCAACGGACGCAAGCGGCCAAAGGTGGTCCAGGGCAAATCGAGGTTCGCCTCCGGCCACACCAGTTGCGAGGCGATCCACACGCCCATCGCCATCCCGATAACACCCCATACCACTGTTGCCACGACGAATTGGCGGACGACCTTGTAGTTATAGGCCTGTCCGATTGCTGCTGTGCTCATGGTCAATGCTTCCACGGTTGCAAAGTCTTGCCAGGCCACCCGGTCTGGCATGCGGTCAACTGTAGAAACCCTGGTCGAAACAAAACAGACTCAGAAAAACTGCATTAATACGGATCAGATGCAGGGCCTGCCTGCGGTGATCTGCCGCGCCCTGATATGGTTTTTTAGTCTTTAGCTGAATCTGTAACCACCTGAGCCGCTACTGCATAGTCACCACCACACAAGAACCCTGGTTACCCACCCGTAGCAGCAGCCTCGCGGGCTCGGCAGCTGCTACGTGTTCTGTGGGTTTGGGGTCAGCACTGATGAGGTAGGACCATGTATCAATACGATGACTATGACCGGGCCCTGGTCTTTGAACGGGTTGCACAGTTTCGCGATCAGGTCGAGCGGTTCATGGCTGGAGCCTTGAGTGAGGAAGAGTTTTTGCCATTGCGCCTGCAGAACGGCCTGTACATGCAAAAGCACGCCTACATGCTGCGAGTGGCCATTCCCTACGGCACCCTGAGTGCCCGGCAGATGCGTACGCTGGCGAGCATCGCCCGGGATTACGATCGGGGTTACGGGCACTTCACCACCCGGCAGAACATGCAGTTCAACTGGATCGAACTGGCCCAGGTGCCGGACATCCTCGAGCGCCTCGCCCAGGTCGAAATGCATGCGATCCAGACCTCCGGCAACTGCGTGCGCAACATCACCACCGAAGCCTTTGCCGGGGTGGCGGCGGATGAGCTGATCGACCCACGGCCCCTGGCGGAAATCCTCCGGCAGTGGTCGACCATCAACCCCGAATTCCTGTTTTTGCCGCGCAAATTCAAGATCGCCATCTGCTCGGCGGAACACGACCGCGCAGCAATCATGATGCATGACATCGGCCTCTACCTTTACCGCGACGCGGCCGGGCAGATGCTGCTGCGAGTGATCGTCGGCGGCGGCCTGGGGCGCACACCGATCCTCGGCTTGCAGATCCGTGAAGGGTTGCCGTGGCAGCACTTGTTGTCTTATGTCGAGGCGGTGTTGCGGGTGTATAACCGCCATGGCCGGCGTGACAACAAGTACAAGGCGCGGATCAAGATTCTGGTCAAGGCGCTGGGCATCGAGGCCTTCGCCCAGGAAGTCGAACAGGAGTGGCAACACCTCAAGGATGGCCCGGCGCAATTGACCGACGTCGAATACCAGCGCGTCGCCAGCGCGTTCGTACCGCCTGCCTATGAGCCACTGGCCGACACCGACCTGGACTTCGGTACTCGCCTGACCGAGAACCCGGCGTTCGCACGTTGGGTTGCGCGTAACGTGCAGCCGCACAAAGTACCGGGCTACACCAGCGTGGTGCTGTCGACCAAACCCGGCATGGCCTCACCGCCAGGTGATGTCACTGGCGTGCAGATGGACGCAGTGGCCGACTGGTCCGAGCAGTTCGGTTTCGGTGAAATCCGTATTGCCCATGAACAGAACATTGTCCTGCCGGATGTACCCAAGGCTGACTTGTACGCATTGTGGCGCCTTGCCTGCGAGCACGGACTGGGCTGCGCCAACGTCGGTTTGCTGACCGACATCATTGCCTGCCCCGGCGGCGATTTCTGCGCGCTGGCCAATGCCAAGTCGATCCCCATCGCCCAAGCGATCCAGGCACGCTTCGATGACCTGGATTACCTTCACGACCTGGGCGACATCAGCCTCAACATCTCTGGCTGCATGAATGCCCGTGGTCATCACCACATCGGTAATATCGGCATTCTCGGCGTCGATAAGAATGGCAGCGAGTGGTACCAGATCACCCTCGGCGGATCACAGGGCAAGAACAGCGCGTTGGGCAAGGTCATCGGCCCGTCGTTCAGCGCCGCCGAAGTACCGCAGGTGATCGAGCGGATCATCGCGACCTTTGTCCGCTACCGCGAGAGTGAAGAACTGTTTGTCGATACCTTGCAGCGCATCGGTCTGGAGCCGTTCAAGGAGCGCGTTTATCCCAAGAGCCTGGAGGTCGTCGCATGAATAATCTGCTGCGATTGGAGGAAGGTGTTGCGCTTAAGGTCAATGACGATCCGTGGACACTGGTCAGGGACCTGGAAAGCGAACTGCCAACGGGGCCGCTGATCTTGCCGCTGGCCTTGTGGCTGATGCGCCGTATTGAACATCATCCGTCACGAGACGCGGTATGGCTGGGGCCGGATGACGATGTCGAAAGTCTCAAGCCGTGGCTCAAGCTGATCCMCATGATCGCGCTGGAGTTCCCGAGTTTCCGCGATGGCCGGGCTTACAGCCAGGCTTACCTGTTGCGCACGCGTTTGGGCTGGGCGGGGGAGTTGCGGGCGATTGGCGATGTGCTGCGCGACCAGCTCAGCCATATGCGCCAATGCGGTTTCGATGCGTTCGCGGTGCGTGAAGACAAATGCGCTGAAGATGCCCTCAAGGGGCTGGTGGGGATGAGCGTGCATTACGGTCGTTCGGTGATCGAGCCACGACCGTTGTTTCGCCGACGCTGATCAATACGTTCAACAGATCTGGGTGATGTGTGCACCCACTGTTGCGTGGGTGCACACGGTTTGCGTATCACTTCAACTTACGGGTTGATCGGCGTCAGCGGCGGCAGTTTCCATTGACCGTTGCCGACCTGAGGCTGGGGCAGGTACAGGCGCAATATCGCGTAGAACGGACCGTGCGGCGCCGGCAGCCAGTTGCTGCGCTGATCCTTGAGCGGCTCGGAGTGCTGCAGGTAAAGCGTCAGGCCGCCGTCCGGGTCGCGCTTGAAGGTGGACAGCATGCGCGAGTTGAGCAGGTAGCGTTTCTTGTGGTTGGGTACCAGCAGTTTGGTCTTGCCGTCGTACATGGTCAGCGACCAGAACGCGTCGGCCGGTGGCAACTGATCCTTGTCAAAGTGCACGGTGTAGCTGTGTCTCGCGCCATTAGCCGGTTTGCCCAGGCTGTCGACCAGATAACTGAATTTGGCTGCTTCATCGGCCGAGTTGCCAAAGATCCCCAGGTTGGCGCCGGCGTAGCGGTACAGATAATTGTTGTTCAAATGGTCGCGGGTACCGAACAAGTCACCGTTGCTGACCTGATGGGTATCGATCTTGTCTTTCTTGAACGCCGCGTACTCGGCCTTGGCATCGGCAATCCCGTCGTCGAGGGCCTTGCGCTGTTCGGCGGTGAGGGCTTTGAGGTCGTACGGCTGGCCGGCAACAATGCCGATTTTCGCGAAGCGTGCCAGTTGGTCTTTTTCAACGTCTTGCGCCGGGGCGAAGCCGAGCATGAAGTTCAGGTAGCGGAACAGCTCCGGGCTGTCGCTCATGGTCGGAGTTGGCTTTGGCCAGTCAATTTTTGGTGCGGCGGCCGGTGCCGGTTGCCCCAGGTACTGGCTCAGCGTCTGAACCTTGTAGCCGTGCTGGATTTTCTTGACCTTCTCCAGGTCCTTTTCGTCAAACAGCTGGGTACGGTACAGCGCATAGGCAATATTGGTTTCGCTACGTACCAGTCGATCGATCTTCAGCGGTTGCTGACCTTGCCAATTGGGACCGGCAATCATGAAGGTCCCGCCCTTGTTGCCCGTGCTGCGGGTGCCCAGGTAAGCAAAATTCTGGGTATAGAGGTCGACCAGTTGTACCGAGTAGTAACGCTCTTCGGCGATCTGCGGCAGGGTCACAACCACAGGCTCTGCGCGCAGGTCCATCCAGAGAACTGAGCTGGGAGTGTCCGGGTTTGGGCTAACGAACGCGGTGTCCTTGGGGGTGAACGCCCTGGCCGTATTGCTGATATGGTTGAGCGGTGCCTTGAAGTTCGGACCGTTCTTGTCCACCGCCTGGGTGTACAGGGTCTTGTACATCTCCACCACCGGGAAGCCGTAGAGATACGCGTCTTTGGCGATCCCCCGGGCTTCTTCGGGGCTGGCGCTGAAATCTGCCCAGGCGCTGGCGCTCAGTAGCAAAGAGAGGCCGGCGAGCAACAGGCGGGTCGGTTTTTCGATGGTCATTGCACAGTCCTATGGATAAGCGCGATTCAGGTGTTATTTCACGGGCGTAATGTCGTCGAGTTTGCGGTTTTTGTCGAAACAAGTTTCCGTTACCGAACAAAGGTGCACGTCATTGCGGGCAAAGGTGCACGTCATTGCGGG
>NZ_JBFTLU010000348.1:0-8563 GCF_056396605.1 Pseudomonas sp. 05T35 | reverse complement strand
GGAATAACCTTTGAGCCAACAGTCTGCCACTACGGCGCCAAGGTCGGATCTTACAAGGTCAAAATCAGTGGCTACTCTGTCTCGGACACAACCGACGAACAGGGGAACCCTGATCGACTGGATCTGTTCGTGAGTCTCTATAAAGGGCTTGAGGACATTGAAGATATCCCCGACCCTGAAATTGGCAGAGCGGCGAAGCAAGGGCTGCACTTTCTCAAATTTTGCGCCACGGGAAAGCTTTCAGAAGAGCTTGATGAAACCAACGAGGCTTATCCGCTAGTCACAGAAGTTGAACGTATATTCAAAACGCTGGATAGCATCCGGATTTTCGTAATTACCGATGGTCAGGTTAAGACAAGGAACTATGCGCCCCAAGATATCGAGGGCAAGCAGGTACGCCTTGAAGTAATGGATATTCACCGTCTGTTCAACCATTGGCAGCAGGGCCGGCCACGGGATGAGCTAGTGGTCAACTTTCAGGACCTTTGCGGTACGGCATTGCCGAGTGTATGGGTTCCCGGTGCTGGTGACGACGAATACGATTATGCCCTGACTGCAATACCCGGTGAGGCTCTGCGCTTTCTCTACGAGAAGTACGGGCCGCGCATTCTCGAAGCGAATGTGCGTTCGTTTCTGGGGGTTGGCAGCAGAGGTGTAAACAAAGGGATTCGGGACAGTTTGCGGAATAATCCGGACCGTTTTATGGCCTACAACAATGGCATCGTTGTTGTAGCCGATGCTGCAAAGCTGGATCGTACCGCTGATGGTTCGACAGGTATTTTGTGGCTTCAGGGTATGCAAATCGTCAACGGCGGGCAGACGACAGCATCCATCTATTTCGCCAAGAAAAAAAATCCCGATATAGATCTGAGCAGCGTCCGAGTTCCTGCGAAGATCATTGTGCTTCGAAATGGTCAGGGAGATGACGAGGAACTGATCTCTAACATTTCTCGCTATGCCAATAGCCAGAACGTCGTAAAACAATCCGATCTTTCCGCAAACAAGCCATTTCACCGCGAGCTGGAAAAGCTTTCAATGCGCACATACTGCCCGGATGGTGTGGGGCGCTGGTTCTATGAGCGATCCGCTGGTAGTTACAAGGTGATGCTAGAAAAAGAAGCGACAACGGTTGTTCAAAAGAAAAAGCTGCAGGTAGCCATTCCACCATATCGCAAGATCACCAAACCTGATCTGGCGAAGTTTCTGTTCACGTGGGAGCAGAAACCACACGTGGTAGGTTTGGGCAGTCAGAAGAACTTTCAGGCCTTTATGGATGAGATGGGAGAGCGGGAGGATACCGGAGAGAACGTGATTCCGGATCAGAGGCAGTTTAAGGACATGATTGCAAAGGCCATTTTGTTCAAATCTGCTCAGAAGGTAATCAGACCCCTATTTCCTGCATTTCAGGGCAATATCACGGTTTACACGATCTCCGTTCTTGCACTCAAACTGGGACAAAATTTCGATTTTGATAGAGTCTGGCAGGAGCAGGCCATTTCACCACAACTGCAAAGACAGCTGGCTACCTGGGCACATGAGGTGAATGAAGCGCTTCATCGTGGTGCTGATGGGAAGATGATTTCCGAATGGGCCAAGAAGCTTGAGTGCTGGTGGCAGGTCAGGGATTTCAGGTATTCGGAAGCGGATACCGATATTCCGGAGATATCCTGAATTAGCAAATCAAGTTTCAGGTGGAGCTTTTTTAAACGCACCATACATTGCGGCGTCTCCGTATGTATGGTGCGTTAGGTAGCATCGCCATGTCAGTGGTCTCCGACTTTATGATCACGTAGTGTCTGCGGCCTAGCTTAGCTGCCGTCCGTAACCAAAATTGCGCCCGTCTCCTCTACCCACCGTAACCGTCCGGCCAGCACCTACTCCTGATAGCCTCAAAAATCAGCAAAAATAGTGTCCATCATTGGTTCGGATACCATCGCCCTAAGCGTTGGGTCAGAAAGGTAGGGCGGCTGGATGGTTACTTCTAGCTTGATCAAGAGGGATTAATTCGTGCAGATGATAGATTTTCTAGCGTTGGTTGAACTTTGTAAGTTTCTTTCAATCACGGATGCTTGCCTGCTTTGCACCAATTTTCCCACTCGTCGAGCATGTCGGAGATAACCATGGCGTCTTCACCATTCTCCTTGTGGAACGCAGCGCCCCATTGATCGACACAGCTGTCTATATTTGCTTTATTCGATGAGTTGGTAGAGGTTTTCTGCATGGCTGGAGCTGCTCGTCCACCCACTTCTGGGCCTGTGCCTTTTAGGTACGCAACGATACGACCATCCTCAGCATTTCCTAAATAGTATCCACGTAATAGGACTACGGGAGTTTTTTGAGTTTGCTGTATTTGCCCTGCATATTCGTTAGTTGAGTCCCATAGACCGCTGTCGCGCTGATATTGATACTCACAGGTGCCTTGGTCGCAGAATACCGTGCCACGTGTTTGTAGAACTTTCACGCTGCCATCCTGCATCTTGTAAGGGAGTTTGGCAGGAGCATCCTCAGGTGCGCAGTCCAACCAAGCTGCGTTGCGTTTATTGGCCGGGCACTCTTGTATTTCGTTTGCTTGCCAAGCGGCTGCGCCTAGAGAGTATGCACTCGAAATAAAGCTAAGTAGTGCAATCAATAGAAACTTCTTGTTCATGGAGATGTTTCCTTCTGTTGAGTAGGTGGCGGTGTGGTGCTTGGAATGAATGGCTGGAAAATCAACCTGTCGAGCTGACTTTCCAGTGCGCCATGGACGCGGGCCTTGATGATCCAGAGGATTACGTTAAGGATTGGCATGTCGCTACGATGATCACGAAATAGGTGCTTACCGATCACTGGCCGTTCAGCATAGTTAATGGTGCCCCACACAAAGATTACGTCATGTGTTTAAAGTCATTTTTTCTTATATGTGACTATCAGTGTGCTCACTACGAAATATTTTGCTATTTCATAGTCTGGGTCGTATGTGGCAATATTGTGAGCTGCTATCGCCAACCCTGCGGCTAAGCCACCCATTACCGTCCATGCACTTGCAGCCACTGCGGCGATGCGGCCTGCAACGTATACTCGACAGCTTAAGCCTTCTGCTTCGATGAGCTTTTCAATTGTTTCGACCGTATTCCCAAAGGAATAAGTGGGGATGTCTTTTATTGTGAATGTTTTTTTCTGAGAAATTAGTTTCGATATTTCTTCGTTTGTTATGCTGGAAGCCGAGTAAACGCCAGTATCCATTGTAAAACTCCTTGTTTTTCCTGTGGGCACAAATAGTCGAAAAACAACCTTAAAGGTTGATTCTCAACCTGAATAGCTCTTCATGTCAATGAGGCGTTACCCAACCATCTAGGTGGATATTGGGAGGTGCCGTGATAGAGACTGATCAGAAGTATTTGGCGGGTGTGGTGGGGCGTGCGATTGCCAAGCAACGCATTCGCGGTGGCTTGACGCAGGAGGACGTGGCCGAGCTTCTGGGCATCGGCAACGAAGCCGTTTCCCGCATTGAGCGTGGCGTCGTGATTCCTAATATTGCGCGATTGCTGGAGTTCGCCGGCATCTTTGGTTGCGAGGCGGCCGAGCTGTTRACCGAGGCCAGTTCACGCCCGGATGACCAGGCCAACCGGATAAGTCGGTTATTGATGGCGCTGTCAGGGCTCGAGGTTCTGATCGAACCTGGCACCGCAGCGTAAACAGAGACAGTCGTAGTCGCCGAACTGATATTTCTGCACGTCCCTGGCAAAGGCCGTCATGGCGGTATAGCCGGAGGTCGCGCTGGAAACGCTCTCGCCAATCAGGTCGAGCAGTTGCACAAGCAGGCTTTCCGGTTGGGTTTCCTGGCCCTGGGTATGAGCCTGACGAACACTGAGGAGAAAACTATCAATGGTGCCAATGAGCATGACGGCTRCGTTGGCGGCCTCCTTGGACAGTACAGCCTTGGAATTGCAGATCAAGCAGTGTGGGGGCATGGTGAACCTCCGGAAAAAGGGTTAAATCACTGAGAGAAAACCTATGGATGAGGGAGGCCCAGGCCTCCCTTTATGCTGCGAACGCGTCAGGCCACCAATTGCAGGGCGGTGTTGAGCGCTCGTTGTTTGATGACTGCCCCTTGGCCGAACCAGGCGGTGTCCATGCGGTACTCGCTGCTGCGCGCCCGGCGTTCGTGGTCCACATACTCGGTGACTGCATTCAGCAGTCCCCACGCGGTGCCTTTGGCGGCTTCCAGTTCTGCCCCTCGGCCATGGCCGTCATACATGCCCAGTACCTTGTTTAACGCGCGTTCATTCGACATTCCGCTGCGCTCGGGATTGGTGGTCTGTACCTCACACAACACACTTCGCAGATAGTCTTTGGCCTCATGGTCTTTGACGGGACGGGCGGCGAGGGTGCGCATGCGGTACATGAAGTCGTCCCACTGCGAGACGGTGATGCCCAGCTGCTGTTTGACCGCTCGCGGGTCGAAGCGTGTGCTGTGCGGCACCTTGATTGCCTGGCTGGCGCCGTTGACGGCCATGGTCAGGGTGTTGTTGCACACCACCCGAATGGTGGTTGGGGTGGCGGTGGTGGCCAGCGTGCCGTCGCAGGAAGTCGCCAGCAGCAGGTAACCGTTGACCACGTCGTTGCCTTTGAGCGCCGTCGATTGCCCGGTGCGCGCCAGTGCCCAGAGCTTGCGTCCGCCTTTCAACACGCCCGCCGTTTCCAGTTCATACCCGGAACGCTCGGTCAGGTCGCGGTAAAACTCCAGGACCTCACGGGGCTGGACCACCTGGTAGCGTTGCGAGACCACCGATAGCGGCGCTTTGGTATCGGAGCGAAACAGCACCTTCTGTTCGGCAAACGAATGGATGGTGCCGAGTTTGCCGACTGTGTCGGATTTGAAGTGCACAGGGCTTTCCTGGATCTGCCAATTCATACCGGCTTCACGCTGCCAAACTTCCAGTGGTTGGTTGGGCGAGAGCTGATTGCCCAGTCCATGCCAAGGCGTAGCGCCGACATAAGCCATATGTTCGATGAGGTGTGCCATGGGGAGCTTCCTTTTCATAGGCGCRCGGCGAAGCCGCTGAGCATTCAGCAGGGATCAGTCGGCGTGCGGGGTGTTGATCGAGAGGGGGGTTAGCGATGGAGCAGATGGGGAGCAGCAGTGGTGTTAAACGGAAGCTGAGCCGTTCAAGCGGAATGACGGTCGCTAAACGACAGTCCGCAGTCGAGACAAGCGTAATTGTCCAAAACTCGCTCATCGATGATTTCGCCGAGTTTGGCGCCGGCGATACAGCCGGTCGCCGCGCCGGCTAAGCCGCCGAGTATAGCTCCGGCCATACCGCCAGCAATGACACCGGCGGGGCCGGCGACAACGCCGATGACTGCGCCCACCTCGGCACCGGCCATGGCGCCGGTGACCCCTTGGGCGGCGCCACCGACGGTACCGATAAGGGCGCCTACCTTCCTGGCTAAATCTTTGGTGATAACAGCGGTGGAGTGGCAGCGTGGGCATTGAGTGGTCATGTACAGGGCTCCTGTAGATAGAGTCGGGAAGTCATTGCACGGGCATAGAACCCATCAAGCAGGCCGCGTATGCGACCTGCTTGAGTGGTGAGCTACACCGAGTCTGGGGATGTGATGCTTAATGCGTAGAGATACTAATTCGTGATGTGTGACTACGAATTTGTTGAGTACGATTTGATTGGCTGAATTCCATCGCGAAATTTAGCGGCAAGGGCTGAATCACTCCCTGGTTTCGTAGAGTGGTCGATGGCCTGGGTTGAGTTGCGTGGCTACAGTGTTCCAGTCACTATCCATTCAACTATCTGAATACGCTCAAGGAACGAATAGATGTCCCATGACGACATGATGCCCTCGACACTGGATCGGGAAATATCAAAAGTAGAGCAGGATGCGTTTGGACATCGACATTTTGCACACGCGCTCAGGAGCCTCATCGAGTCAGGCAACCACCCAACCCCCTTCAGCATTGGCCTTCTAGGTGGATGGGGAACTGGCAAGAGCAGTATCAAGGAGCTTTATACCGCTGAACTCCGAGATGATGCTCGTAAGGGTCATGGACTGACTCGTGAACAACGCTTTCACTGCATAACGTTCAATGCGTGGCGATTCGGCGGACGGGATCAGGATATTAAGCGCGCGCTCCTCCGACATGTATTCCTTGAATTGGGAGGGGCCGAGGAGAATCTACATGACAAGCTGTTTCGGCAGATCAGTGAAACCAGAGAAGTTCCTAAGCCGTGGCACCGTGTAACGTGGGAAATTCTGAAAGCCTGGGCTCTTCCCATTCCAGCACTGTTCTTGGCCATGGCGGCCTTGCTGTTTATTTGCTATCTGACCATCTCCGCCTTCAAGGTTGAAGATACCTATCTAAGATCGGTGATCTTTATCTGCATCACCGGCGCTTACACCTATCTGCTCAAGCACCTAAAGCCGCCGACAGTATCTGCAAACCGGCCCATGACCAAGGTCGCTCTCCCAAGTACAACGTCAGAGCAGTACGAGGACATGCTGTTGGGCCAAATTCGCCAGTACAAGTCCGGGAAGAGCAAATCACCAGAAGGTAAGTGCGGTAAGACCTGTGAGCGCCTTGTCGTGTTCGTTGACGACCTAGACCGCCTCTCCGCAGATGAAATGATTCTCGGGCTGGATGCAGTCAGGACCTTCATGGAAATACCGAGGACACGCCTGCCAGATGGTTTGGGGCTRGTCTTCGTTATTTCTTGCGACGAGGCCAAGATCGCCGATGCGCTTGCTAAAGGGCGTCGACACGCAGAATCCCCAGCAACGGTTTTTAATCACTACGATGCGCGCCGTTATCTTGATCGTATCTTTCAGTTCAGGCTGGAGATTCCACCGCCTCCCCGTCACGACATGCGAACATTTGCAACAAATCATCTGGATAGTCTCACGAGTATTTCTGAGGATCTAAAAGTCCGCGGAGTGCCGCTAGCCCCCATCATCGACCGGATGATCCACGTAGGCGTCCAAGACCCTCGCAACGCCCTTCAAATTGTTAATGCGTTTGCTCAGGCGTGGTGGATTGCTAAGAAACGCGAAATCGAAGGGCTGGGTACGGATCGTCCCGGCGGGTTGCATGAGGGGGCTGTCACAAAGCACCCAATCTCTCTTGGCGCTCTATGCGCGATGAAGGTGAGCTTTCCCGACTTTTACCGTGACTTGCAGGAAGATCCAGCGTTTCTTCATCGCTTTACCGATGTTGTAATTAAAAATCAGGCTCTCGATTCACTACCGCTACCGTCCCAGCAAACTCTGCTTGAGAAGTATCTTCGGGTATCGAATGGCAAAGATGACGTTCTCAATAAGGTCGAGCTCCGACCGGAGCATCGGCCACTTCGACAGTTCATTGCGAGCCTGATTGGCCTACGCTGGGCCGATCCACTTCAGAGCCTTCTGCTCCTTTCCGAGGATCCTATAACACGACGCTTGGGCTCTAAAGTGTCAGCTATCTACGGTTCCTTTGTCTCCGGGGACACAAAAGGTCTTCTCGAAGGTATGGGCAGGCACAACGATACTTCGCCGCTCACACCTGAACAGGCTCGCACGCTGTACCAGATGTTCGAGGACTTGCGGCAGGAATCCCCAATCCGGCGAACAAACGCAGCCCGCGTCATTGCCGACATGATAGAGCGTATCCCCGAGCCGCCAGCCCAGCAGCTACTGGGCGCGCTCTGCCGAGAAATCAGCGACACACCTGATCTGCGCTCGCAGTTAGGCCCGACTCGAATTCGAATGATCCTTTCTCGCGCATCTGGTGTAGACCAGCAAGTGGTAGCTTCGCGTCTGGTCGATGACGCACTGACCAGTGGAAAGGAAATGAGCCTCCGCCTAGAGTCTCTCGAAACTGCGAGCCTTGAAGAGGCGATCGAGATGGTGCGTATTACGGCACCGCTGGTGCTTTCTGTCAGGACGGAGCAAGGCCTAGAGCCATCCGCCGAAAAGTCACTGCTGGACTGGCTTGTAGACCGCACAATAGTTGTGAAAAGTAAGTCCTTCCAACTCCCTTTTAACGAATTAGAGCAATGGCTACACGAATATCAAGACAGTCTGTCTAGCGCATTGGGCATACGTTACTTGTCCGCGCTTGCAGATGAACTAGAGAAAGACGATCCCTCCACATTCGACATTGCAGCCGCGGCGGGCCGGGCCAGTAGGATATTCATTGAGCTGCTACCCATCGGAGAAGAAACTCGGCGCAATCTGTGGAAGCTCCTAGTCCGTTATGTCGGCTTGTCACAGGCTGACGCAGTTCGCGCTGTTTGGGAGGTCACAGCGCGCAATCTAGATAAGGCCACAGATGGTGAAGTGTCTGATTTCGTCACTACCTTCGTCGAAAGGATAAAWAAATTCCCCAATGATGGACGCTGGGACATTGATCGAGAGGAGGTGGCTGCCCCGCTTCTCGATATTGTTGCAGCAAGGCTGAGCGCACTGGATGGCACTGCCACTTCTGAGCTTGCCGATCTTGCTGACCAATGGAGTAGAGATCCCGCGCTGGCTACCCTCTCATGCGAAATTGTGAAGCAGTTGCGCATGCGCGATGTGGCTGCAGCATCAAGAG
>NZ_JBFTLU010000347.1:0-8353 GCF_056396605.1 Pseudomonas sp. 05T35 | reverse complement strand
GGCCTTGCCCGCCAACGCTCCCACCCAATGCTCGACCACATTGAGGAAGTGCTCTTGGGTAAAAGGATAAAACGACAGCCACAGGCCAAATCGATCCGACAGCGCGATCTTGTCTTCGACCGCCTCGTTGGGATGAAGCTCGCCGTCGACCCTTTTCCAGTTTTCGTTATCGCTTTCTTTTTCCGGAACCAGGTGGCGACGGTTGGAGGTGGCATACAGCAGTACGTTATCCGGTGCCTGTTCCAGCGAGCCATCGAGCACGCTTTTGAGCACCCGGTAATCGCCCTCGCCGGCCTCGAACGACAGATCATCGCAAAACAGCACAAAGCGCTGAGGCAGCTTGGCGATTTGCTCGACGACGCGTGGCAGGTCCGCCAGGTGATCGCGCTCGATCTCGATCAGACGCAAACCGCCCTTGGCGTGCTCGGCCAGCAAGGCCCGCACCAGCGACGATTTACCGGTACCGCGCGAACCCCAGAGCAGCGCGTGGTTGGCAGGCATGCCGTCGAGAAACTGCCGGGTGTTTCGCCCCAACTGTTCCAATTGCTTGTCGACCCCGATCAGGTCGGACAGACGCATGTCCAGGCTGACCTCAAGCGGCAACAGAAATCCGCTGCGACCCTCGCGCTGCCAGCGTGCCGCCAGGCACTGCGTCCAGTCGATAGCCGTGCGCTGCGCGGGCAGTAACGGCTCGATACGAGCCAGAACCGCATCGGCGCGCTCAAGAAATGCATTCAATCGGGAATCCACGACTTCTCCTCAGGCTCGTTCACAGTAATGATGGGGAAAGAAAACCAAACGTTGCGCGTAATGCCGGGATTATCGCGATAATGGCTCACCCGTCAGTCATGCCGAAATCCACTGATGATCGGCTATGCTTCGCCCAGAAGGGAAACGAAAGTGGTTCAGCACACCATGGATATCAAGTTCACCAACCGCCTGTCTTACAAGCAAGCCAGGCTTACGGTGCTGGTCGGTTTCATTCTGGGAACCCTGCTCAGTCTGGCGCAAATAGGCATCGATTATGCCAGCGAAGACGCCTCCATCAACCGGGAAATACACTCGCTGCTGGAAATCAGTCATAACCCGGCTTCGCGGATCGCCTACAACATCGATGCCGAACTGGCCCAGGAACTGACCCTCGGCCTGCTGCGCTCGCCTGCGGTCATCAGTGCGCAACTGAGCGATAACAACAATACGATCCTCGCCAGCGTAAAACGCCCAGACCCGCAAAACGGCGGCTATCGGGTGATCAGCGACTTTCTGTTCGGCGCCAATCGACAGTTCAAGGATCGCCTGTTCCTCGACCATCTGCCCGATGAGTCCCTCGGCACCTTGCAACTGGACATTGACACCTACACGTTTGGCAGCCGCTTTCTGCGCCGGGCCGAAGTCACTCTGATCAACGGTTTTATCCGCAGCCTGATACTGACCGGGATTTTGCTGGCGCTGTTCTACGTGATGCTCACCAAACCGCTGGTGCGGGTGATCCGCGAACTCAGCGCACGTGACCCGAGCAGTTCGGAACAGCCACCGCTGGAGTGTCCGGTAGCGCACGAAAACGATGAGATCGGCGTTCTTGTCACGGTGGCCAACCAGCAATTCGAAAGCATGACCACTGAAATCCAGCAACGCCGCAATGCCGAAAACCGCCTGACCGACTACCTGGGGCAACTGGAAAATATTGTCTCGGCGCGTACCGGTGAACTGAAAGCGATCAATAGCCGATTGACGGTATCGAACGAAGAACTGGAAATCGCGCGCCAGACCGCTCTGGACATGGCCCAGGCGCGCTCTGTGTTTCTGGCCAACATGAGCCATGAAATCCGTACGCCACTCAATGGTTTGCTGGGGATGATCGCCCTCTCGCTGGACAGCCCGCTGAATGCCGAACAACGTCAGCAACTGTCGATTGCCCACGACTCCGGCAAAGTGCTCGTTGAGCTGCTCAACGATATTCTCGACCTGTCGAAGTTCGACGCTGGCCAGCTTGAGCTGGAGCGTATTCCGTTCGACCTCGGCTCACTGATCGAGGACACCGCCAACCTGCTGTCACAGAACGCCGCGCCCAGCGTCGAACTGACATGCCTGATTGATCCGCAGTTCCCCTCGCAGGTACTTGGCGACCCGATGCGAGTGCGACAGATTGTCAGCAACCTGCTCTCCAACGCCCTTAAATTTACCCGTTTTGGACGGGTGGACGTGCGCCTGAGCACCCACGAAGACGGTGTCAGAATCGAAGTCTGCGACACCGGTATCGGCATCGCGCAGGATGATCAGCTGAAAATTTTCCAGCCGTTTACCCAGGCAGGTGCCGGCATCTCTCGTCAGTTCGGTGGTACCGGGCTGGGGCTGGCCCTGACCTTCAACCTGTGCGAAGCCATGCAGGGCCGACTCGGTATCAGCTCGGAGCCTGGTTTCGGCAGCCAGTTCTGCGCTGATCTGCCGTTGCCGGCCCACACGCCGGCAATAGTTCCCGCCTCCCTGCAAGGCAAGGTATTGGCGATCACCGCCGCCAGCAGCGGTCTGTCCGAACTGTTAGGTAATCTGTTGCCCGGTTGGGGGCTGGAATACCAGCAGCGCACCATCGACGACTCCTTGATCGGGCTATCGCCCGATGTGCTGATCACCGACTGCCCGGAATGCCTGTTCGGATTACGTCCGGGCATGACCGCGCCGATTCTGCTGGTGACTGCCTATGGCAGTTTCATGCCCAGTGAAGAAGCGGCGGCCCTCGCCCCCCTGCAACAACAAGCCCGCCCATTGGCCCGCAACGCGCTCTACCAGACACTACGACGCACTTTACAGGCCGACGAAGTCGCCCTCGTCACCGATGCTCAAGAGTCAAGCCTCATGCCCCAGCGGCGGGCGAGAATCCTTCTGGTGGAAGACAACCCGGTCAATCAGCTCGTGGCCAAAGGCATGCTCAGCAAGTTGGGCTGCAAGGTGGTTGTCGCCTCCCACGGCGCCGAAGCGCTCGACCAGCTGGAGCTCAAGCAGTTTGATATGGTGCTGATGGACTGCAACATGCCGGTGATGGACGGCTATGAAGCCAGCCGGCAGATCCGTCACAGTGGACGCTGGCCGGATCTGCCGATCGTTGCCCTGACCGCCAACGCCATGCCCGAGGAGCGCGAACGCTGCCGCGCGGCAGGCATGAGCGATTATCTGGCGAAACCGTTCCGTCGCGAGGAACTGGTCGCCCTGCTTGAGCAGTGGGTACCGGCTACGATAGCGCCCTGATCTGCCCCAGCAGTTGATCAAGACCGTCGTGCAATTCGCCCAAGCGCTCAAGATCGACACCGCTGTCGCACAACAGGCGCGCCTTGAGCGGCCCGACCTGTTCGCGCAGGGCAACCCCGGCCGGCGACAGGCTCAAGTGTACTTCTCGCTCGGCCCGAAACGTTTGACCAGCTTGCCATCCTGGCCGATCAGAAACTTGGTGAAATTCCACTTGATGCCTTGGGAACCCAGTAGACCGGGCGCACGTTTTTTCAGCTGAACAAACAGCGGGTGGGCGTTGCTACCATTGACCTCAATCTTTTTGAACAGTGGAAAACTCACGCCGAAGTTCAGCTCGCAGAACTCGGAAATCGCCCCTTCATTGCCCGGCTCCTGTTTACCGAACTGGTTGCATGGAAAACCGAGCACCACCAGACCTCGATCCTTGTAGGTCCGCCATAACTCCTCCAATCCTTTGTACTGCGGGGTAAAGCCGCACTTACTGGCGGTGTTGACCACCAATACCGCTTTGCCGGCGTAATCGGCCAGGGTCTTTTGCTCACCCTTGATAGTGGTGCAGGGAATACTCAGCAGGTTCTCGGTCATCGCGCATGCTCCGGTGGAAGATGAGGAAGGCTTAAACATAGCGAGCGATTGGATTGTGTGCAATTTAATAAATCAATAACCTGCCGACAAAGAGCTGCCGCAGGTCAGGACTCACATCATTCGAGCGGCACCAGGTCCAGGCACACCGAGTTGATGCAGTAACGCAAACCGGTCGGTGGCGGGCCGTCCGGGAATACATGCCCCAGGTGCGCGTCGCACTTGGCGCAGACCACTTCGGTACGAATCATGCCGTGGCTGATATCGCGAATCTCGACCATGGCGCTCTCGCCGATCGGCTGATAGAAACTCGGCCAGCCACAGCCTGAATCGAACTTGGCTTTTGAGTCGAACAACGGCTCGTTGCAGCAGATGCAGTGATAGACACCCTCGGTTTTGGTGCCATTGTACTTACCCGAGAACGGCCGCTCGGTGCCCTTCAGACGGCAAACGTTGTACTGCTCCGGGTCGAGCATCGCACGCCATTCATCCAGGGTTTTTTCCAACTTTTCCATTGTCATACCTCTGCATCTGAAAAAGCCTGATCTGTACCTTTTCCACGGATCAGGCGGCACGTATGATTGCGCCTCGTTAAATGCCAGTCTGGCAGCCGCGTTACCCGCATTCAAACATTTTGGTGCGGTGACCCCAGGCACCGGACCAGTGTGAGAACTCAGGATTCCCAGTACGGTAGTTCAAACAGCGTCTGGATCGTTCATTTTCGGGAACACATCGCCATGCAGGTCAGCAAATCGAACAAGCTCGCCAACGTCTGCTACGACATTCGCGGCCCAGTGCTCAAGCACGCCAAACGCCTGGAAGAGGAAGGCCATCGCATCCTCAAGCTGAACATTGGCAACCCGGCGCCTTTTGGTTTCGAAGCGCCCGATGAAATCCTCCAGGACGTGATCCGCAATCTGCCGACCGCCCAAGGCTACAGCGACTCCAAAGGTCTGTTCAGTGCGCGCAAGGCCGTCATGCAGTATTACCAGCAGAAACAGGTAGAAGGTGTCGGCATCGAAGACATCTACCTGGGCAACGGCGTTTCCGAACTGATCGTGATGTCGATGCAGGCCCTGCTCAATAACGGCGACGAAGTGCTGGTCCCTGCCCCCGACTATCCGCTGTGGACTGCAGCAGTCAGCCTGGCTGGCGGTAATCCGGTGCACTACCTGTGCGACGAGCAAGCCAACTGGTGGCCGGACCTGGCCGACATCAAGGCCAAGATCACCCCGAACACCAAGGCGTTGGTCATCATCAACCCGAACAACCCGACGGGTGCGGTGTACTCCAAGGAAGTCCTGCTGGGCATGCTGGAACTGGCTCGCCAGCACAACCTGGTGGTGTTCTCCGACGAGATCTACGACAAGATTCTGTACGACGATGCCGTGCACATCTGCACCGCGTCCCTGGCGCCGGACCTGCTGTGCCTGACCTTCAACGGTCTGTCCAAGTCCTATCGGGTTGCCGGTTTCCGCTCCGGCTGGGTCGCCATTTCCGGTCCCAAGCATCACGCCCAAAGCTACATCGAAGGCATCGACATACTGGCCAACATGCGCCTGTGCGCCAACGTGCCAAGCCAGCATGCAATCCAGACCGCACTGGGTGGTTATCAGAGCATCAATGATCTGCTGCTGCCGCAAGGGCGCCTCCTTGAACAGCGCAACCGTACCTGGGAGCTGCTCAACGACATCCCGGGCGTCAGCTGTGTCAAACCGATGGGCGCGCTCTACGCGTTCCCGCGGATCGACCCTAAAGTCTGCCCGATCCACAACGATGAAAAGTTCGTCCTTGACCTGCTGCTCTCGGAAAAACTGCTGGTGGTCCAGGGCACGGCCTTCAACTGGCCATGGCCGGACCACTTCCGCGTCGTGACCCTGCCACGGGTGGACGACCTGGACATGGCTATCGGTCGGATCGGCAACTTCCTCAAGTCCTATCGCCAGTAAGCGCGATAACGCCGGGGGCCTCAAAAAGGCCCTCGGCGATTAATTCAGCAACATATCTCCATTCTTCGACTGCGACAGTGCCTTGAGTGCTGGCGGATTTACGCGACTGCCGGTTATGCCCAATGGAGGCGGGACTTGTGAAAGCAAAATCCAGCCAAATATCTCTTCGGGTGACGTCAGAAATGCCCTGCAAGCATCTAGAATCCAGCTGTAGGACACAGTTTGAAATAGTCACCCGGTTGAATAGCCTGGTGYGGCACCTTATATACCCCGCAGTACGCTACATATTTAGCACGAGGAGATTTCTACAACCATGATGCGCATCCTGCTGTTTTTGGCCACTAACCTGGCGGTCGTGCTGATTGCCAGCATCACCCTGAGCCTTTTCGGCTTCAACGGGTTCATGGCGGCCAACGGGGTTGATCTCAACCTCAATCAGCTGCTGATATTCTGTGCGGTCTTTGGTTTCGCCGGCTCGCTGTTCTCGCTGTTCATCTCCAAGTGGATGGCGAAGATGAGCACCAGCACCCAAATCATCAGCCAGCCGCGCACTCGCCATGAACAATGGCTGCTGCAAACCGTCGAGCAGCTGTCGCGCGAAGCCGGAATCAAGATGCCTGAAGTCGGGATTTTCCCGGCCTACGAGGCCAACGCCTTCGCCACCGGCTGGAACAAGAACGACGCGCTGGTCGCGGTCAGCCAGGGCTTGCTCGAGCGTTTCTCGCCCGATGAAGTGAAAGCCGTTCTGGCCCACGAAATCGGTCACGTGGCCAATGGCGACATGGTGACGCTGGCACTGATTCAGGGCGTGGTGAACACCTTCGTGATGTTCTTCGCTCGGATCATCGGTAATTTCGTCGACAAGGTGATCTTCAAAAACGAAGAAGGCCAAGGCATTGCCTATTATGTCGCGACCATCTTCGCCGAACTGGTACTCGGTTTCCTGGCCAGCGCGATTGTCATGTGGTTCTCGCGCAAACGCGAATTCCGTGCAGACGCAGCCGGCGCCCAATTGGCCGGCACCAGCGCCATGATTGGCGCCCTGCAGCGCTTGCGCTCGGAACAGGGCCTGCCGGTGCACATGCCGGACACCCTGAATGCCTTCGGCATCAACGGTGGCATCAAGCAAGGGTTCGCTCGCATGTTCATGAGCCACCCGCCACTGGAAGAGCGGATCGACGCCTTGCGTCGTCGCGGCTGAGTGGTTCTGCGGTAATACGAAAGGGGCGATCTGATCGCCCCTTTTTTTTATGCCGATTTATTGCGGTTTAGCGAGCCATCAATCTATATACCCGCTCTTCAAGGCGCGTAACGCCCGCCTGGAGGAACTTCCAGCTCTCCCCCAGAATGTCCCGCACCTCACAGAAATCAAGCCGCCAGCGACCACCCAGCAACGCCTGCACGTTTTCATCCGTCACGGCAAAGGGGGGGCCGTCCATCTGCGCCTGGTCGTAGTCCATCGTAATCAACAAGCCTTCACAGGCTGACGGCAAAATCCGGCTCAGGTGCGCGGCGTACTGTTCGCGCATCGGTGGTGGCAAGGCAATCAGCGCCGCCCGATCATAGACGGCCACACACTTGCTCACATCATCTGCGGTCAGGCCGAAAAAATCTCCGCACCACAATGCCAGGGGGCCCGCCTGGTAGACCTTGAACGCACCCTGCTCGGTGATCTGCGGTGTCAGTTGCTGCTCACGAAAAAATTCCTCCACGGCTTTTTCTGATAACTCGACACCCAGCACTCGGTGCCCCTGCCCTGCCAGCCACACGAGATCAAGACTTTTCCCACAGAGCGGCACCAGCACCTGCGAGCCCTTTGTCAGATTCAATTGCGGCCAGTATTGCTGCAAATAAGGATTAACCTYTGACTGATGGAAACCGATCTGATTGAGCTCCCAACGTTTTTGCCAAAACTCCGGCTGCATAAATCCCCCTGATAATTCGATCTATATGCCCTAAAACTTATATTAGATTTAGATCAATGATCTGACTGAAGATGCTCCCATCTTAACGCTCAGGACCTTATTCATGTTCCCCAGCCTGTTTATCTCTCACGGTTCACCTATGCTGGCGCTGGAGCCCGGTGCCAGTGGCCCGGCGCTCGCACGTCTGGCCAGCGAACTGCCAAAACCCAAGGCCATCGTGATCGTTTCCGCACACTGGGAAAGCCAGGACCTGCGCGTCGGCAGCGCTGAGCAACCGGAAACCTGGCACGACTTCGGCGGATTCCCTGCTGCGCTGTTCGCGGTGCAATACCCCGCACCCGGCCAACCGGAACTCGCGGCGCAGGTCGCCGATTTACTCAAGGCTGATGGCTTGCCGGCACAGCTCGATAACCAGCGTCCGTTCGATCATGGTGTTTGGGTGCCACTGTCTCTGATGTATCCGCGAGCCGACATTCCCGTGGTGCAGGTGTCGCTGCCGAGTCGTCTTGGCCCAGCCCTGCAAACCCGCGTCGGGCGCGCGCTGTCCAGTCTGCGCGAGCAAGGCGTGCTGTTGATTGGTTCAGGCAGCATCACCCACAACCTGCGTGAGCTGGACTGGCATGCCGGCCCGGAAAGCGTCGAGCCCTGGGCCAA
>NZ_JBFTLU010000346.1:0-9258 GCF_056396605.1 Pseudomonas sp. 05T35 | reverse complement strand
TCCCTGACCTATGTCGGGATGGATGACAAAGCCTTCAAGCTCGCGGTCAACTTGCGCATGCCGGTCGGTAAATCCCCGCAGACGCTCAAAACCGAAATCGCCGATAAGCTTGGCGCCTGGAGCAAGCAGACCCACATTGCCGTGGCCTTCAACTACTCGATCGCCGAGCCGATGCACCGCAACCCTGAGGGTGAATGGGTCAAGGCCCTGCTGGCCGTGGCCAGTGAAAACCTTGGCATGGAACACAAGTTCGGCACCTCCCCCGGCGCCACCTCGGTCCATGAACTGCCCAATGGCGTGCAATTTGGCCTGGCCAGGCCCGAGGTCAAGTACACCGGCCACACCGACAACGAATTCAAGACTGTCGACCAGTTCCTGCTGGACCTGCAGATCGTGACCGAGATGATGGGGCGCGTCGGGCAGTTGCAGAAGCTCTGATCCACCTTTCGGACCCGCTATCCTGGCGGGTCCACTTTTTTGACTGTCTTGACATTCGGGCGCTACCCAAGCAACTGACTCAACGCCGCTCGCAGCTTTCCGGGTTTGACCGGTTTGTTCAGCAGCGGCGCGCCAAGTCGTTGCAAGGAGCGGCGGCACTGATCACTGCGGTCTGCGGTGATGATCACGGCGGGAATGGCGGCGGCGAAATGCTCGCGCAGGTGCCGAATCACGTCGCAGCCGATGACCCCATGGTCCAGGTGGAAATCCGCCAGAATCAATTCCGGTGCCCGCCCCTGCAAGGCCAGCAGCGCAGCGCTCTCGTCGGTTGCCGTCACCACCTCGCAGCCCCACTGGCCGAGCAATGCGCTCATGCTCTCGAGGATGCTCACTTCGTTGTCCAGCACCAGCAGACGACGGCCCGGCAAAGGGTTGCCGGTACTCGGCTGCGGCGCCGCCTGATGGATGGGCAGCGGCACTTGTTCGCCAATCGGTACCTGAATGCTGAACATCGAACCGCGCCCCGGCAACGAGTGGACCTCGACCTTGTGCTCGAGAATTCTCGCGATCCGCTCGACGATAGCCAGTCCCAGCCCCACGCCCTTGCGGTCGGCGGCACGTCCGACGTCCAGCTGGTTGAACTCCAGGAAAATCGAGTCCAGGCGGTCGGCCGGAATACCGCGACCAGTGTCCCAGACTTCCAGGCGCAGGCTCTTGCCACGTCGCCGGGCGCCCAGCAGGATGCTGCCCTGCTCGGTATAGCGGCAGGCATTGCTGAGCAAGTTACGCATGATCCGCGACATCAGCCGCAGGTCGGTGTGGATGGCAAAATTGCCCATGTGTACCCGCAGGTTCAACCCGGCCGCTCCGGCCACCGACTGGAACTCCGAGACCAACGGGCCCAGCAGTTCATCGAGGCGATACAGGGCGATGTCCGGCTTGACCGCGGCCTGGTCGAGACGGGAAATATCCAGCAGATCGGTGAGCAGGTCTTCGGCACCTTCCAGCGCCTGGTGGGTGCGTTCGACCAGCACCTGTTCAACACTGGGCAACGGGCGCTCGCGTAAAGTGGAGATCAGCAGGCGCGCCGCGTTCAACGGTTGCAGCAGGTCGTGGCTGGCGGCGGCCAGGTATTTGTCCTTGCTGTTGTTGGCCGCCTGCGCCGCATCCCGGGCATCGCGCAAGGCCTGTTCGACCTGCTCGCGCTGGGCGATCTGCTGTTGCAGGTTGCGGTTGGCTTCGAGCAGTTCATCGGTGCGCGCAGTAACCCGTTGTTCCAGCTCATCGTTGAGCGTCTGCAAGCGTTGCTGGGCCAGTTTGCGCTCGGTGATATCGGCGACAAAACCTTCCACCAGGCCCTCCTGATCCGGCTTGAGCAGCAAGTTCATCAACACATCGATGTGGCTGCCGTCCTTGCGTCGCAGCTGGGTTTCATAACCCAGCAGGCTGCGTTGAGCTTGCAGGGTCTCAGCGATGTCCTGCACTTCCTGCGCATCGCCGACGAACAACTGGCTTGCCAGATCGGCTCGGGAAAACAGCACTTCCTGTGGTGTCTCATAACCCAGCATGTGCGCCAGCGCCGGGTTGGCGGCGAGCATGCCCTGTTGCAGGCTGGCCTGGAAAATTCCGTGGACTGCGTTTTCGAACAACCATTTGTAGCGGTTGCGTTCGGCTTCCAGCTCGTCGAGACGGGCCGCCAGCTCCGGGTAATGACTCTTGCGCGCCGAATGATTGCCCAGCCCCAGCAATCCGGTCAGCGCCCGTTGTTGCTCGTCAGAGGGCTTCGCCATAGACGACCTCGACATCACGCTGGCTCGACTCGCGGGGGTTGGTGAGAATGCATGGGTCATCCATCGCATGCTGGGACAGGAACGGAATGTCAGACGTGCCAACGCCGTGCAGCCCTAGGGTTTCGTGGAAGCCAATGGCGTGTTTCAGAGCGATAAGGTGCTCCACCAGGCGCCCACAGATCTGCCGATGATTGAGGCCGCGGCAGTCGATGCCGAAGGTCTCGGCAATCACTTTGAAACGCTCCGGTGCCGAGCTGTAATTAAACGCCACGACATGCTCCACCAGCACCGCGTTGCACAAGCCATGAGGCAGGTCGAGGAAACCGCCCAGGCTGTGGGACATGGCGTGCACCGCACCGAGAATCGCGTTGGAGAACGCCAGGCCGGCCTGCATGCTGCCCAGCATGATCTTTTCGCGCAGGGCGATATCTGTCGGGTTGGCGATCATCTGTACCAGATTGCCGTTGATCAGCCGCATGGCCTCCAGCGCATGCGGGTCGGTCAACGGGCCGTGACCGGTGGAGACGAATGCCTCGATAGCGTGCACCAGGGCATCGATGCCGGTACAGGCCGACAGAAACGGGTCCATGCTCAGGGTGGTTTCCGGGTCGATCAGCGACACGTCCGGCACCACGGCCTTGCTGACGATGGAGAACTTCATCCGCTCCTGCTGGTTGGAGATGATCACGAACTGCGAAACATCCGCCGAGGTGCCGGCGGTGGTGGGGATCAGGATCAGCGGCGGGCTCGGTACGCGGATCGTGTCCACGCCCTCGAACTCGAGAATGCTGCGACCGTGGGCAACGACGATGCCGATGCCCTTGCCACAGTCCATGGGGCTGCCGCCGCCTACGGCGACGATCACATCGCAGTGGTTTTCACGGTAGATGTCGGCCCCCAGCATGACCTCTTCGACCCGCGGGTTGGGCGACACGGCGCTGTACAGACAATAGTCGATGCCGAGGGCCTGCAGGCTGGCCTCGACATCGGCGACCCAACCGGCAGCGATTACGCCGGGGTCGCTGACCACCAATACCTTGCGCGCGCCGAAGGTCTTGGCATAGTTGCCGACGTTATGCCGGCAGCCGGCACCAAAGATGATTTCAGGCGAAACGAATTTACGCAGCTGGCTGAGACTCTGGCTCATTGGAAAGCCTGTTTTTATTGTTTTGGAAGGTAATAGCCAGCCTAAAGYATCCCGCTGCGAATGCAATCAGACCAAAGGGTAGCCCGCGCCTCAGCCGCGAAAGATC
This sequence comes from Pseudomonas sp. 05T35, assembly GCF_056396605.1. NCBI lineage: Bacteria > Pseudomonadati > Pseudomonadota > Gammaproteobacteria > Pseudomonadales > Pseudomonadaceae > Pseudomonas > Pseudomonas sp. 05T35. Next base: position 5,777 of record NZ_JBFTLU010000346.1, on the reverse strand, counting down.
AACTGCGACGCCTTCTCGTTGCGCAAAGTCAGCTGCTCGATCCCCTGCCCCGGCGCTTCGGCTTGCCGGCGGGCCTCGAGGATCTTGCCATGGTGCGGTGATTTGCTGCACACCGGGTCCGCATTCGCGGCATCGCCGGTGAGCATGAACGCCTGGCAACGGCAGCCACCCAGGTCCTGGTGTTTTTCATCGCAGGAACGACAGGGCTCGGTCATCCACTCATCGCCGCGAAAGCGATTGAAACCGAAGGAGTCGTTCCAGATGTGCTCGATGCTGTGGTCACGCACATTGGGAAACTGCACCGGCAACTGACGGGCGCTATGGCACGGCAACGCGGTGCCGTCCGGGGTGATATCGAGAAACAGGTTGGCCCAGCCGTTCATGCAGGTCTTGGGGCGTTCTTCGTAGTAGTCCGGGGTGACGAAGATCAGCTTGCAGGGGTGACCCTGCTGCTCCAGACGCTGGCGATATTCGTTGGTGATGCGTTCGGCACGCTGCAACTGCTCACGGGTCGGCAACAGGCCGACGCGGTTGAGTTCGGCCCAACCGTAGAACTGGCAGGTGGCCAACTCGACGAAATCCGCCTCCAGCTCCAGGCACAACTCGATGATCTGTCCGATCTGGTCGATGTTGTGCCGATGGGTGACGAAGTTCAGCACCATCGGATAGCCCTGGGCCTTCACCGCCCGGGCCATCGCCAGCTTCTGGGCGAATGCCTTGCGCGAGCCGGCGAGCATGTTGTTGACCGCCTCGTCGGCGGCCTGGAAGCTGATCTGGATATGGTCCAGTCCGGCCTCCTTGAACTGCCGGACCTTGCGCGTGGTCAGGCCGATCCCCGAGGTGATGAGGTTGGTGTAGTAGCCCATGTCCCGGGCGGCCTTGATCAGCTCGGCCAGGTCCTGGCGTACCAATGGCTCGCCACCGGAAAACCCCAGTTGCGCAGCGCCCATGTCCCGTGCCTCGCGGAACACGCGGATCCACTCGGTGGTGCTCAATTCCTCGCCGTGCCGGGCAAAGTCCAGGGGGTTGGAACAATACGGGCACTGCAACGGGYAGCGATAAGTCAGTTCCGCCAGCAGCCACAGCGGCGGGCCCGGACGCGGGTCATTCGATCCAGTATTGAGCATGGGCCACCTCCAGGAACGCCAGCACATCTTCATCGATCCCCGGCACCTCGGGGAAACGCGCCGACAACAGCTCGATGATCGACGCCACATTGCGCTGACCGTCCACCAGGCTGAGGATTGGCATCGAGCATGCTCCACAGTACGTCGAGCTTGAATTGCAGAATCTCCAGCATCCGCTGCTGCCCCTCGCGCGTGACGTAATGCGCCAGGGTAATGCGCAAGCCATGTTCAACATCACGCCGCGCCTGACTCAGGCGTGTACGGAAATACTCGTAGCCGGCAGGGTCGATCCACGGGTAGTGCTGCGGCCAGGCGTCGAGTCGGGATTGATGGATCTGCGGTGCAAAGAGTTCAGTGAGCGAACTGCTGGCGGCCTCCTGCCAACAGGCGCGGCGGGCGAAGTTGACGTAGGCATCCACCGCAAAGCGCACCCCCGGCAGGACCATTTCCTGGGACAGCATCCGCTGACGCGCAATGCCCACCGCCTCCCCCAGCCGCAGCCAGGCCTCGATTCCGCCCTCGCTGCCGGGCACACCATCGTGATCGACAAGGCGTTGCAGCCACTCCCGACGCACCTCGCGATCCGGGCAGTTGGCCAGAATCGCCGCATCCTTGAGCGGGATGTTGAGCTGATAATAAAAACGATTGGCGACCCAGCCCTGGATCTGTTCACGCGTGGCGCGCCCGGCGTACATCGCCTGATGGAACGGATGGTGAATGTGGTAATAGGCGCCCTTGGCGCGCAGTGCCTGTTCGAACTCGGCGGGGGCCAGTGGTGTGTCAGTCATTTCGGATCTCCGGGGAATAACCGTTGGATTCTGTGGTGTTTGTTCTGGCCTCATCGCGAGCAGGCTCGCTCCCACAGTAGAGCTGCTGTGCGCAGAAAATCGGGGCCGACTCGAACCCCTGTGGGAGCGAGCCTGCTCGCGATGAGAGCATCCGCTACAGCAAAATACTCATGCCGTCATAGGCCACCTCAACATCGCGCCGTGCCAGTTCGGCGCGTTCGGCCGAGTCTTCGTCGAGGATCGGGTTGGTGTTATTGATGTGGATGAGAATCTTGCGTTGACGGGGAAATCCCTCCAGCACGTCGAGCATGCCGCCGGGGCCGCTTTGCGCCAGGTGGCCCATCTCGCTGCCCAGACTCTGGCCGACTTCGCACAGGCGCATTTCATCGTCGCGCCACAGCGTGCCGTCGAGCAGCAGGCAGTCGGCGCGCTGCATCCACCCCAGCACCTCGGTATCGACCTCGCCCAGGCCGGGGGCATAGAACAGGCTCGCGCCGCTGCGCAGGTCCTCGATGAACAGGCCGATGGTGTCGCCCGGTTGCGGGTTGCCGCGATTGGGCGAATACGGTGGCGCGTTGCTGCGCAACGGGATCGCCCGCCATTGCAGATGCTCGCAAGCCGCGATCTGGAATGGCTGACTGTCCAGCCCGACGGGCTGCCACTGCAAACCGCCGTTCCAGTGGCTGAGCATGTTGAACAAAGGGAAGCCGCTGCTCAGGTCCTGATGGACCCGCTCGGTGCACCAGACCTGATGCGGGCAGCCTTCGCGCAGGCTGAGCAAACCGGTGCAATGGTCGATCTGGCTGTCCAGCAGCACGACCCCGGCAATCGCCGTATCACGCAAACGACGCGCCGGCTGCAGAGGGGCGAAGCTCTCGAGTTGGGTGCGGATGTCCGGTGAGGCATTGCACAAGACCCAGTCCACACCATTGTCACTCAAGGCAATCGATGACTGGGTACGACGCTGCGCCTTCAGGCGGCCATTACGCACGCCGCTGCACTGGCGACAGTTGCAGTTCCATTGCGGAAATCCACCGCCAGCGGCGGAACCAAGAATGCGGATATGCATGGACAGTGCTCCCGACAAGAGGCCCGGCCACCGTGCAGATGGCCGGACGGAACATCAACGATTGGCGAAATACATCGTCACTTCGAAGCCAATACGCAGGTCGGTAAACGCGGGTTTAGTCCACATGGGTCAATCCTCTTCTTGTGCCGGAGCATTCCGGTAGAGGCATTAATACACGCGAGGACAGACGCCCGAATGCTACTTTCGAAGGAGGTGGTGGGGTGCCTTGGTAGGGGGTGCCGCGCAGATACTGGAACCCTACAAAACCAATGTGGGAGCGAGCCTGCTCGCGATAGCGGACTGACAGTCAACATCACTATCGACTGTACTGGCCTCATCGCGAGCAGGCTCGCTCCCACAGGGTTTGTGGCGTTTTTGCGGGTTAGAAGAAGCCCAGCGGGTTGATGTCGTAGCTCRCCAGCAGGTTTTTGGTCTGTTGGTAGTGGTCGAGCATCATTTTGTGGGTCTCACGGCCAACGCCAGACTTCTTGTAGCCACCAAACGCGGCGTGGGCCGGGTACAGGTGGTAGCAGTTGGTCCAGACACGACCGGCCTTGATCGCCCGGCCCATGCGGTAGGCGCGGTTGATGTCGCGGGTCCACAGGCCGGCACCGAGGCCGAACTCGCTGTCGTTGGCAATCGCCAGGGCTTCGGCTTCGTCCTTGAAGGTGGTGACACCCACCACCGGACCAAAGATTTCTTCCTGGAACACACGCATTTTGTTGTGGCCCTYGAGCAGGGTCGGCTGGATGTAATAGCCGCTCGACAGGTCGCCTTCAAGACGTTCAGCCGCACCGCCGGTCAGCAGCTCGGCGCCCTCCTCCTGAGCGATTTTCAGGTACGAGAGGATCTTGTCGTATTGCTGCTCGGACGCCTGGGCGCCGACCATGGTCTCGGTGTCCAGCGGGTTGCCGCGCTTGATCTTGACGATCTTCTTCATGACCTCGGCCATGAACGGTTCGTAGATCGACTCCTGCACCAGCGCACGGGACGGACAGGTGCAGACTTCGCCCTGGTTGAAGAACGCCAGCACCAGGCCTTCAGCGGCTTTTTCGATGAACGCGGGCTCTGCCTGCATGATGTCGGCGAAGAAAATGTTCGGCGACTTGCCGCCCAGTTYCACGGTCGACGGGATGATGTTCTCGGCGGCGCATTTCATGATGTGCGAACCCACCGGGGTGGAACCGGTGAAGGCAATCTTGGCGATACGCTTGCTGGTGGCCAGGGCCTCGCCGGCTTCGCGACCAAAGCCCTGGACGATGTTCAGCACGCCCGGCGGCAGCAAGTCAGCGATCAACTCGGCGAAGACCATGATCGACAGCGGCGTCTGCTCGGCCGGTTTGAGGACGATGCAGTTACCGGCGGCCAGCGCCGGAGCGAGTTTCCAGGCGGCCATCAGCAGCGGGAAATTCCACGGAATGATTTGCCCGACCACACCCAGCGGTTCGTGAAAATGGTAAGCGGTGGTCAGTTCGTTGATCTCGGCGGCGCCACCTTCCTGGGCACGGATGCAGCCGGCAAAGTAGCGGAAATGGTCTGCCGCCAGCGGTACATCGGCGTTKAGGGTTTCGCGCACAGCCTTGCCGTTGTCCCAGGTTTCGGTCACCGCCAGCACTTCGAGGTTCTGTTCGATGCGGTCGGCGATTTTCAGCAGCACCAGCGAGCGATCCTGAGCCGAGGTCTTGCCCCAGGCGTCGGCAGCGGCATGGGCAGCGTCCAGGGCCTTGTCGATGTCTTCGGCGGTGGAGCGCGGGAACTCGGCGATCGGCTGGCCGTTGACCGGTGAAGTCGTGGTGAAGTACTGGCCTTTGACCGGGGCGACAAACTCACCGCCGATGAAATTGCCGTAGCGTGTCTTGAAGGAAACGACGGCACCGGGTGTTCCGGGTTGAGCGTAGATCATGATGAACCTCTGCTGGGTCGAGGCCTGTCGGTCAACAGGCGATAGACCGATAGTAGAGAGCCCCACAGCCCGGACGAATGCGCCGTTGGCAGGGGGACTCTCGTCATTTGGTCGTAGTATTGCCTTGAGGGTATTCAGGCCCCTCCAGGCTCAGATCAATGCTTGGCCACCAGGTCCTTGGGCAGTTTGAAGGTCCAGAGCATGCCGCCCTGGTTGAAGTCCTTGACCCGCTTGGCCACTTCGCCACCCCACAACGGGACAGCACCGCCCCAGYCGGACAGCACCGAGACGTACTGCTCGCCATCCATCTCCCAGGTAATCGGTGAACCGAGCACACCGGAGCCGGTCTGGAACTCCCAGACCTTTTCCCCGGTCTTGGCGTTGAAGGCCTGCAGGAAGCCTTCCGGCGTACCGGTAAACACCAGATTGCCCTTGGTGGTCAGCACCCCGCCCCACAGCGGCGCGTAGTTTTTGTGCCGCCAGACTTCCTTGCCGGTTTTCGGGTCAATGGCGCGCAGCACGCCGATGTAGTCTTCGTTCAACGGCTTGATGGTGAAGCCGGCGCCGAGGAATGCCGCGCCTTTTTTGTAGGCGATGCCTTCGTTCCAGATGTCCATGCCCCATTCGTTGGACGGTACGTAGAACAGTCCGGTGTCCTGGTTGTAGGCCATCGGCATCCAGTTTTTCGCGCCGAGGAATGCCGGTGCGACAAACACCGAACTGCCTTTTTCTTCAGTGCCTGGCGCGCCCGGGCGGCTGGCTTCGTTGTAAATAGGCCGGCCGTCCTTGTCCAGGCCGCTGGCCCAGGTGATCTTGTCGACAAACGGGAAGCCACGGATGAACTTGCCGTTGGTGCGGTCGAGCACGTAGAAGAAGCCGTTGCGGTCAGC
>NZ_JBFTLU010000345.1:0-4973 GCF_056396605.1 Pseudomonas sp. 05T35 | reverse complement strand
AAATAGCACTCGGTTTCTTTAATAATCTTGGCTACGAATTCTGCGCCTTTTCGATGCATTCCCATGCAACAACCCATTGTTTTAACAAGGTAAACCTTAATAATTACTCACAGCGCTGGAACACCCGCTATGAGCAAAACAATTACTGCTCAATAGACCCGACAGTAGCCCATTGCAATCACTCAATGCTGCCCATTCTCTGGGATAGCAAGACGTTCGCCGGCGTCCCCGATATGCAGCGCGCACTCGCGGATCAAGGCATGCAATACGGCTGGTCGCTTCCGGTACATGACCTGCGCAACCACAACAGCGGCATGCTCAGCGTCGCCCGAAGCCATTGTCGTATCACCACGTATGAACTCTATGAAAACCTCGGTTATGCGACGTTCATCAGCCATGCGCTGCATGTTCTCGCGATGCAAACGCTGGCCAGCAAGCAGCCGACTGGCTTGAGCGCGCCTCATTTATCGTCACGAGAAACTGAGGTTTTGAGCTGGACCGCGAAAGGCAAGACCGCGACGGAAATTGGGCTCATCCTCAATCTCAGCTCGCGCACGGTGCATTTCCACTTGAAAAATGCGATCCACAAACTGGGCGTCACCAATAGGATTTCTGCCGTGGTAAAAGCGACGAAGTGCCATTTCATCTGAGCCCAAGCCAGCACCACCGCTTGTCTGCGCTGACCACGACGGAAAACCCGCGAGTAATCCAACGGAAAAAAACGTACCATTTACACCCCTTCTGAGTGATGAAGCGAACGACACCGCGACGCAGTCCACTCAGGCGGTCCCGTCCAGCATCGAATACGTGCAAAACCGCGGGACACCCGTTGATTATCCAGAGTCCCCGCCCCATGCCCCTGCTCGAAACCCCGTTCGCCCAACTTGACCTGATCCGCCAGCCCGAACAGCAGAACGAACCGCTGCAAGCGTTCGATGCGGCCGACGAGTACCTGCTTAATCACCTGGCCGAACAGCAGCCCAACGCCGATACCCGGGTGCTGGTGCTCAATGACAGCTTTGGTGCATTGGCAGCGAGCCTTGTCGGCAAGGTTCAGGTCAGCAGTAGCGGTGATTCGTTTCTCGCCGCCCAGGCATTGGAAAAGAACCTGGTACGCAATGGCCTTCCCTTTGATGTCGTGTCAGTGCTACCGGCTAGCGCGCCACTGGTCGGTCCGTTCGATCGGGTACTGATCCGCGTCCCCAAAACCCTGGCGTTGCTGGAAGAGCAACTGATCCGCCTGCAAACGCAACTGRCACCCGGCGCGCAAGTGGTTGCTGCGGCCATGGTCAAACACCTGCCACGGGCAGCAGGTGATCTGCTGGAGCGCTACATCGGCCCGGTGCAAGCGTCGCTTGCAGTCAAGAAAGCCCGCTTGCTGATTGYCACACCCGACGCCAGACCACCTGCGCAGTCGCCCTACCCGACTCGCTACACACTCGACGAGCCGGCCATCGTGCTGCTCAACCACGCCAATGTGTTCTGTCGCGAAGGCCTGGACATCGGTACCCGGGCATTTCTCCCTCATCTGCCGAAAAACCTGGGCAGCGCGCGAGTCGCCGACCTGGGTTGCGGCAACGGTGTGCTGGCCATCGCCAGTGCCCTACAGAACCCTCAAGCCCACTACACGCTGGTGGACGAATCGTTCATGGCCGTGCAATCCGCTACCGAAAACTGGCAGGCCGCCCTCGGTGAGCGCGAAGTCATCGTGCGGGCGGGCGATGGTCTGGCCGGGCAGGAGCCGCAGTCGCTGGACGTGGTGCTGTGCAATCCGCCTTTCCATCAGCAACAGGTGGTCGGTGACTTCCTCGCCTGGCGGATGTTCCAGCAAGCTCGCGAAGCGCTGGTGGTGGGCGGCGCGCTGTACATCGTCGGCAACCGTCATCTGGGCTATCACAGCAAACTGGCGCGCCTGTTCCGCGGTGTCGAACAGGTCGCGGCAACGCCCAAATTCGTGATCCTCAAGGCCCGTAAATAGGCGCCGGCGCCCAGGTAAAAAAAACCCTCCAGCGGAGGGTTATAAATCCGTGCCGCAAGGCACGGGATGGGATGTTCGGGTCGATCAGTGAGTAGTCAGGCCTGCCGCATTCATGAACATGCGCATCAGGCTGGCCACGACAAACAGCGCCAGTACGCTGCCGGTCCAGATCATTACCAGCCAGCCAAGGCGCTGCCAGAGCGGCTTCTTTTCAGCCTGTTCGATTTCCTGCAAAGAGTGTTTACCAGCCATTGTCGAATGCTCCTGTCAGGCAGCTCGGGCACCTGGCCCGAGCCGCGGTCACGCAGACTAGTGGTAACCGTCGTCATGGGTCACCTTGCCGCGGAACACGTAGTAGCTCCAGAAGGTGTAGCCCAGAATGAACGGGATGATGAACAGGGTGCCGACCAGCATGAAGCCCTGGCTTTGTGGCGGTGCGGCAGCGTCCCAGATCGAGATCGACGGCGGCACGATGTTCGGCCACAGGCTGATTCCCAGACCGCTGTAACCGAGGAAGATCAGCACCAGGGTCAACAGGAACGGCGTGTAGTGAGCGTTACGGGCCACAGCGCGCAATAAACCGTACATCGTCACCAGCACCAGGATTGGCACTGGCAGGAACCAGAACAGGTTCGGCAGGGTGAACCAGCGCGCAGCAATCTCGGCATGGGCCAACGGGGTCCAGATGCTGACGATACCGGTCACCGCCAACACCACKAACGCCAGCGGACGGGCCAGGTCGTGCATTTGCTTTTGCAGCTTGCCTTCGGTCTTCATGATCAGCCAGGTGCAGCCGAGCAGCGCATAAGCAACGATCAGCGCCACGCCACAGAACAGCGAGAACGGTGTCAGCCAGTCCAGCGTGCCGCCGGCAAACTGCCGATTGACCACCGGAATGCCGTCGATAAACGCCCCCAGCGCCACACCCTGGAAGAACGTTGCCGTCAGCGAGCCGCCGATGAAGCACTTGTCCCAGATGTGCCGCTTGCGATCCTTGGCCTTGAAACGGAACTCGAAGGCCACACCGCGGAAGATCAAGCCGATCAGCATCAGGATCAGTGGCATGTACAGCGCCGACAGCACCACCGAATACGCCAGCGGGAAGGCGCCAAATAACGCCGCACCGCCCAATACCAGCCAGGTTTCGTTACCGTCCCAGACTGGTGCGACAGTGTTCATCATCACATCGCGGTCACGGTGGCCCTTGATGAAGGGAAAGAGAATGCCGATTCCCAGGTCAAAACCATCCATGACCACGTACATCATGATCCCGAAGATGATGATCACGGCCCAGATCAGCGGAAGATCAATACCCATGACTCAATTCCCCTTGTTCAGGCTGGCGTCGCCGTTTTCGTTGYCTTCATCGGCAGCAGAAAGCGGACGGGCCGGTGTACGTTGCTGCCCGGGACCACCGTGGCTCGGTTCGGCACCTTCGTTGATCTTCGGCCCTTTGCGCACCAGGCGCATCATGTAGCCAAGACCGACCCCGAACAGCGAGAAATACACCACGACGAACAGCGCCAGGGTAATGCTCATCTGCAGGAAACTGTGCATGGATGAAGCATCGGCAGTGCGCATCAGCCCGTACACCACCCACGGCTGACGACCGATTTCAGTGGTGAACCAACCGGCGAGTATGGCGAGCAGGCCCGATGGCCCCATCCACAGCGCCAGGTAGAGGAACGCACGGTTCGAATACAGCCTGTCACGCTTGCGCAGCCACAGGCTCCACAGACCGGTGAAGATCATCAGGAAACCCAGCCCGACCATGATCCGGAACGACCAGAACACAATGGTCGAATTCGGCCGGTCTTCAGGCGCGAACTCCTTGAGCGCCGGGACCTGTTTGTCCAGCGAGTGAGTCAGGATCAGGCTGCCCAGGTACGGAATTTCTACCGTGAATTTGGTCTTCTCGGCTTTCATGTCCGGCCAGCCGAACAGGATCAGCGGGGTCGGCWTATTGCCGACGTTTTCCCAGTGACCTTCAATCGCGGCGATTTTTGCCGGCTGATGCTTGAGCGTGTTGAGGCCGTGGAAGTCGCCGATCACCRCCTGAATCGGCGCAACGATCAAGGCCATCCACATGGCCATCGACAGCATGGTGCGGATCGCCGGGTTATCACGGCCACGCAACAGGTGCCAGGCGGCCGACGAGCCGACGAAGAATGCAGTGGCAACGAATGCTGCCGTAGCCATGTGCATCAGGCGGTAGGGGAACGACGGGTTGAAGATCACCGCGATCCAATCCACCGGAATCACTTGGCCGTTAACGATTTCGTAGCCCTGCGGGGTTTGCATCCAGCTGTTGGAGGCCAGAATCCAGAACGTCGAGATCAGCGTGCCGATGGCCACCATGACGGTGGCGAAGAAGTGCAGCTTGCGCCCGACCCTGTTCCAGCCGAACAACATGACACCGAGAAAACCGGCTTCGAGGAAGAACGCGGTGAGCACTTCATAGGTCAGCAGCGGCCCGGTGACGGAACCGGCAAAGTCCGAGAAGCGGCTCCAGTTGGTGCCGAACTGATAAGCCATGACCAATCCGGAGACCACCCCCATGCCGAAGTTGACGGCAAAGATCTTCGACCAGAAGTGGTAAAGATCACGGTAGGTATCGTTGTGGGTCTTCAGCCACAAGCCTTCGAGCACCGCCAAGTAACTCGCCAGGCCGATGGTGATCGCCGGGAACAGGATGTGGAACGAGATGGTGAACGCGAACTGAATTCGGGCGAGATCAAGTGCCTCCAAACCGAACATAAGTCTTCCTCTGTCTGGTAATACGGCTGCTGGCTGGAAGCCTGCACCCACCGCCCCCACGGTTATGGAGTATGGCGAATTCAAATTCGTTGTTTTTTTACAACCATCGCAACGCAGGGAGTCTGGCCATCTGGCCGTCAGAGCAAATCCACCAAGGGTTTTGATCTGGATCAAGTAACGATGAAAGAGTAGTCCCATTTTCAGCGCCCGCCTGTGTGGTCTTTTGCCGCGTGACAGG
>NZ_JBFTLU010000344.1:0-5000 GCF_056396605.1 Pseudomonas sp. 05T35 | reverse complement strand
ATCTTGATCCACCCGCCCCTTCGGAAGGCCGAATGGAGGTGTTCATCAGGGGGTGGGCGCGTAGCGCCGTACGGCGCAGCCGGACACATCGAGAGGAGGTCGTCGCGAAGCAGACCGTAGGCGATGCCCCCTGATGAATGCCGGAGTGAGGGGACGCCGAGCCTAGGCGAGGTGCCGTACGCTTGGGGCGAAGCCTTTTGGTTCCTTTTTGGCGTTTGAAAAAGGGACTCGCCGTAAGGGCGAAACCGCAAGCGGCCGTTACCGCAGAAATGGATATGTACACCTGCGGGAGGTTGGTCGGCTGTCAGGCCGCCATCGCAGGCAAGCCAGCTCCCACACTTTTGATTGATGTACATCCGCGGGAGATTGGGCGGCTGTCAGGCCGCCATCGCGAGCAAGTTCGGCTCCTACGAAGACTAGCGCAGGGCTGAGTTCTTGCGCTGTTGAGCCTGGGCGCAAATCACCCGGCGTCGATCATCGTCCGCCGAGCGCCATTCGCGAATATCTTCGACATGGCGGAAACAACCCAGGCAGACTTTCTGCTCGTCCAGCCGACAGACGCTGGTGCACGGCGAAGGCACCGCCGCGCTGACATTGCTGTACAGCGGCTTTGGCGGTCGGACGGGTGCTGCCTCAGTCACCAGATCACAACCCTTCGAAATCAAGCTTGGCGCCGGCCTGCTCGCCGACGATGCGCTCAAGCATCTCGCCGAGCTGTTCTTCGCTCTTGTCACACATCCAGCGTTCGCTTTCTTCGTCATAGTCGAAGTGGAAGCCGCCGGAGACTGCCGCCARCCACAGCTGACGCAKCGGTTCCTGGCGACTGAAGATCAACTGGCTGCCGCTTTCGAACTTGACGGTGAGCACACCGGCCGAGCTTTCCAGATCAACATCCAGGCCACTCTCATCGAAAATATCCTCCAGCGCTTGCTGGGTGGCATCGACCAGATCGTGGAAACGGGCTTCAGTCAAACTCATTGCGGGAACCTCAAAAAGTGTCTACTCACGCTCAAGCGCCGCAAGATACGGCCGAGCCCCAGCGATTGCAAAGGATACTGACCAAGCATCAGACAAGAGTAGAAAATATCGACACACCTTGCGCCGCTTGATCGCTTGCCTGGGCAAAGGCCCGCCGGACGGGTGGCCCGTCGCATAGGCAAGCTGCCGGGTGGCCGGTATACTCCGGCGCAATTAACGCATTTTCAAGGATTTCGCCATGAAGCGCCTGATCTCTTCCCTTGCTGCGCTCGTCGCGGTTGCCTGCCTTGTCACTGCCTGTGGTCAAAAAGGTCCGCTGTATCTGCCCGATGACAGCAAATCCCCTGAAGAACAGGCGAAGTCGTCGCAGTCCAAAGCGCACCAGCACAGCACCAGTACCAGCACCTACTAAGGGAACATCATGGACGCTTTTAACTACCGTGACGGCGAGCTGTTCGCGGAAGGTGTTGCCCTGTCCGCCATCGCCGAACGCTTTGGCACACCGACCTACGTCTACTCCCGCGCGCACATCGAAGCCCAGTACCTGGCGTACGCCGATGCCCTGGCCGGCACGCCGCACCTGGTCTGCTTTGCGGTCAAGGCCAACTCCAACCTGGGCGTACTGAATGTCCTGGCGCGTTTGGGCGCCGGTTTCGACATCGTCTCCCGTGGTGAGCTGGAACGTGTTCTGGCCGCCGGTGGCCAGCCCGACAAGATCGTTTTCTCCGGCGTCGGCAAGACCCGTGACGACATGCGTCGCGCCCTGGAAGTCGGCGTGCACTGCTTCAACGTCGAATCCACCGACGAGCTCGAGCGCCTGCAAGTCGTCGCGGCCGAGCTTGGCGTTCGCGCGCCGATCTCGCTTCGGGTCAACCCGGACGTCGATGCCGGCACTCACCCGTACATTTCTACCGGTCTCAAGGAAAACAAGTTCGGCATCGCCATTGCCGACGCCGAAGACGTGTACGTCCGTGCCGCCCAACTGCCTAACCTGGAAGTGGTCGGTGTCGATTGCCACATCGGTTCGCAACTGACCACCCTGCCACCGTTCCTCGATGCCCTCGACCGCCTGCTGGCGCTGATCGACCGCCTGGGCGATTGCGGAATCTACCTGCGCCACATCGACCTCGGCGGTGGATTGGGCGTGCGTTATCGCGATGAAGAGCCGCCATTGGCTGCCGACTACATCAAAGCCGTACGCGAACGCATTGAAGGTCGCGACCTGGCGCTGGTGTTCGAGCCGGGCCGCTTCATCGTCGCCAACGCCGGCGTGCTGCTGACCGAGGTCGAGTACCTCAAGCACACCGAGCACAAAGACTTCGCCATCGTCGACGCGGCCATGAACGACCTGATCCGCCCGGCGCTGTATCAGGCCTGGATGGACGTCACGGCCGTGCGCCCGCGTGCAACTCCGGCACGCGCCTACGACATCGTCGGGCCGATCTGCGAAACCGGCGACTTCCTCGCCAAGGACCGTCAGCTGGCACTCGAAGAAGGCGACTTGCTGGCCGTGCATTCGGCCGGTGCGTACGGGTTTGTCATGAGCTCCAACTACAACACTCGCGGCCGCGCCGCTGAAGTGCTGGTGGACGGTGATCAGGCAATCGAAGTGCGTCGCCGCGAGACGGTAGCCGAGTTGTTTGCTGGCGAAAGCCTGCTGCCGGAGTAAACCCATGCTGCTGCGTTTTACCAAGATGCATGGCCTGGGCAACGACTTCATGGTCCTCGACCTGGTCAGCCAGCACGCGCACATTCTGCCCAAGCACGCCAAGCAATGGGGCGACCGGCACACCGGCGTCGGTTTCGACCAGTTGCTGATCGTCGAAGCGCCAAGCAACCCGGACGTGGATTTCCGTTACCGGATCTTCAACGCCGACGGTTCCGAAGTCGAGCAATGCGGCAACGGTGCGCGCTGCTTCGCGCGCTTCGTTCTGGACAAGCGCCTGACCACCAAGCGGCAGATTCGCGTCGAGACCAAAAGCGGCATTATCGAACTGGATATCCGCAACGACGGCCAGATCAGCGTCAACATGGGAGCACCACGCCTGGTGCCGGCAGAGATTCCATTCCAGGCGCCCGCTCAGGCCTTGAGTTATCAGGTCGAGGTCGACGGCCAGACCGTCGAACTGGCTGCGGTCTCCATGGGCAACCCCCACGCGGTAGTGCGGGTCAGTGACATCAACAACGCGCCGGTGCATGAGCTGGGACCGAAAATCGAAAACCACCCGCGCTTCCCGGCGCGGGTCAATGTCGGTTTTCTCCAGGTCATCGACCGGAGCCGTGCGCAGTTGCGCGTCTGGGAACGCGGCACCGGGGAAACCCAGGCCTGCGGGACCGGGGCCTGCGCTGCCGCAGTGGCCGCGATCAGCCAGGGGTGGATGGATTCGCCACTATTGATCGACCTGCCCGGCGGGCGCTTGTCCATTGAATGGGCAGGTCCTGGCCATCCGGTGATGATGACCGGCCCGGCAGTACGCGTATACGAAGGACAAGTGCGTCTTTGAGTGAGCGAAATACATGACTGATCAGCCTCAGGTTCCAGCCCCACAGCCCGACGAATCCCCTTCCGAAAGCCTGGAGGCGGCGGCGATTGCCGCGTACCTGGAGGCTCATCCGGATTTCTTCGTCGAGCACGAAGAACTGCTCCCGGCGCTGCGCATTCCGCACCAGCGCGGCGACACCATCTCGTTGGTCGAACGCCAGATGAAAATTCTGCGCGAACGCAACATCGAGATGCGCCATCGCCTCTCGCAACTGATGGACGTCGCCCGCGACAACGACCGGCTGTTCGACAAAACCCGCCGACTGACGCTCGCCTTGATGGACGCCAGCAGCCTGGACGACGTAGTCATCAGCGTCGAAGACAGCCTGCGCCAGGATTTCCAGGTGCCCTTTGTCAGCCTGATCCTGTTCAGCGACGAGCCCCTGCCGGTCGGCCGCTCGGTGACCAGTGCCGACGCACAAAAGGCCATCGGTGGCTTGTTGTCCGAAGGCAAAACCGTCAGCGGCAGCCTGCGCGAACACGAGCTGGACTTCCTGTTTGGCGAAGAACAGCGCAAGCAGATCGGCTCCACGGCAGTGGTCACCATCAGCCATCAAGGCCTGCACGGCGTCCTGGCGATTGCCAGTCGCGATCCGCAGCACTACAAAAGTTCGGTGGGCACGTTGTTCTTAAGCTACGTTGCTGAAGTCATGGGCCGCGTACTGCCTCGGGTCAACACTTCGCTACGCTCGGTACGCTGACCATGGAACGACAACTGGACGCCTACTGCGAGCACCTGCGCAGTGAGCGTCAGGTGTCGTCTCACACGCTGGAAGCCTATCGGCGCGACCTGAACAAGGTCCTGGCGCACTGCAAAAAACAGAACATCGGCAGCTGGACCGCGCTGGACATCCAGCGCCTGCGCAGCCTGATCGCCCGCCTGCACTCGCAAGGGCAATCCTCGCGCAGCCTGGCGCGGCTGCTGTCGGCGGTACGCGGGCTCTATCACTACCTGAACCGCGAAGGCCTCTGCGACCACGACCCGGCCAACGGCCTGGCGCCCCCCAAGGGCGAGCGCCGCCTGCCGAAAACCCTCGACACCGACCGTGCGCTGCAACTGCTTGATGGCGCCGTGGAAGACGACTTCATGGCGCGCCGCGACCAGGCGATTCTCGAGCTGTTTTACTCGTCCGGTTTACGTCTGTCGGAGCTGACCGGGCTCAACCTTGAACAGCTCGACCTGGCGGACGGCCTGGTGCAAGTACTCGGCAAGGGCAGCAAGACCCGCGTGCTGCCCGTCGGCAAGAAGGCCCGCGAAGCCCTGGAACTGTGGTTGCCGCTGCGCGCCATGGCGAACCCGGTAGACGATGCGGTATTCGTCAGCCAGAAAGGCCGGCGCCTCGGCTCACGGGCGGTTCAGGCACGGGTCAAAGCCGTCGGCGAACGTGAACTGGGGCAAAACCTGCACCCACATATGTTGCGACACTCCTTCGCCAGCCACTTACTGGAGTCCTCGCAAGACTTGCGTGCGGTGCAGGAA